>NZ_JBFRNU010000066.1:0-1901 GCF_041471145.1 Vibrio sp. 10N.261.54.A5
TGATTTAGGAAACAAAGCCTTACCGACTATAAGTTTAGACGGTGGGTGGAAGTGTCCATATCATTAACAACGCCGCCGTAAGCCAGTAAAACAACGGTAGGTAGGTTGTCGTTCTTGAAGTGGAAACACTTAATTGAAATTGATTTCGAAAATCATCTACTTTTGCCGGTTTAAGATAAATATATTTAAAACAATCACTTAAGATGTAAATTGCACTTCAAAAACTATGCGAACAGTTAAAGTGATGATTTGATCCATCAAATGGGATTACATAATAAAACCTTTTGTTCTTAATATTCGGTTCGAAGCAACGAGATGCTTTATTTATTTTGAATAATCCAACAAATATCATTATTAAGTTATTCGTTAGATTATTTACTCCTTATATTTAGTAACAAGAGTAAATTTGTCATGGACATTATTTCTAATCTGTTTGACATGGCACCATTTGTCGCACTATTTATTACACTCTCATTGGGTTATATGGTTGGTAAAATTACTATCGGCCGATTTGTTTTAGGCGGTGTGGCCGGAACATTATTAATGGGCGTAATTATTGGGCAATTTGGTGTTCAGATTGATCCCGGCGTAAAAAGTATTTTCTTTGCGCTCTTTATTTATGCTGTGGGTTATCAAGGCGGCGCACAATTCTTTAAAGCGCTTAACTTTAGAACCATCAACATTCTGTTGTCTGCGGTTGTTATGACGGTTTCAGGCTTATTGTGTGTACTTGCCGCTGCGTGGTTGTTTGACTTAGATAGAGGTACTGCTGCGGGCCTAGCTGCCGGTGGTTTAACTCAGTCTGCGATCATTGGTACTGCAGGCGATGCGATCGCCCGTTTGGGTGGTGTGTCTGAAGAAGCCAAACATCTGATGCAAACTAACGTTGCTGTAGGTTACGCTGTAACATACATCTTTGGTTCATTAGGTCCAATCCTAATGGTGACATGGGTATTCCCAACACTAATGAAATGGGATATCCGCGCTGAAGCAATCAAAATGGCAGAAGCGAACTCAGATGGTAATGCAGAGCTTGGTGCTGGTGAATTCAATGCGATGACAAAACTTGAGACTCGCGCTTTTGAAATCAAAGCAGAGAGCAAAGTGAATGGTTTGACACTAGCCCAAATCAATCAAGATTCAATAGACGCATGCATCGAAGTTATCGAGCGTGATGGCAAAGCGATTGAAGCAGACAAATTTACTAAGTTTCAACAAGGCGATGTTCTGGTTATCACAGGTACTCGTAAAGCCATTGGTCAGTTGAAAGGTGACTCTGTTGGCTCTGAAGTTGTGCTTCCAGAAGAGTACGAAGTCATTGAAGAGAACCGTCAGCTTATCGCAGACAACAAACAACTGATTGGCCGTACACTAGGTCAAATCAAATCAGAAGCGAACAAAGGCACTTACCGTGGTGTTTATGTGACTGACTACCTTCGCGAAGGTGTATCAATCCCAGTTCACGCTGACCTTGTTGTTAAGAAAAATGATGTTATTCAATTAACTGGCTCACCAAGCGATATTAATCGTGTTCAAGGTACAATCGGTAAGCCAATGAACTCAGCAACAATGACTGACTTCATTGTACTAGGCATGGGTATGGTATTGGGTCTTTTGATTGGCCTAATCAACTTCAAAATTGCAGGTATTCCGGTCACTATCGGCTCTGGTGCAGGCTGTCTAGTGTCAGGTCTGATTGTTGGTTGGTTACGCAGCCGTAACCCACATGTGGCGCAATTCCCAGAATCAGCAGCAAGCTTTATTCGCGACTTCGGTCTAGCAGCATTCGTGGGTATCGTTGGTCTTGAGGCTGGCCCTCAAGCGGTAGACACCATCAAAGAACACGGTATGAGCCTACTATTCTTGGGTGTTGCGGTAACCATCATTCCACAGATTATTTC
>NZ_JBFRNU010000067.1:0-22663 GCF_041471145.1 Vibrio sp. 10N.261.54.A5
CTTGAAGATCAACGACACCGTTCAATGGGACAATAAAAAGTAATGTTCCAATGGCCTTGGTTAGGATTCATAGTGATCCGTGCCAGAAGTTTTGGACACTGAGTTAAGTTCCAGTACTCTGATACAGCGATTGAAACTGCCCTGATGATTAAGGGGATATTCTCTCTGCCATTACGTGCTCTTCAAGGTTTTATCAACTCTATCTTTGAGCTAATGGATGTTCCGCTGACCTCTCCTGGCTACACATGTATTAGTAAACGCTCGAAGACGGTTCAGGTCAAATATCGCAATAGGTCTAGAGGGGCTATTCACCATATAGCCATTGATTCGACAGGCCTCAAAGTCTTTGGTGAAGGTGAGTGGAAAGTAAAAAAGCATGGTGCAGAAAAACGAAGAACATGGCGTAAGCTGCACTTAGCTGTAGATGTGGATACTCACGAAGCGATTAGTGCGGAAGTCAGCCTTGTAAATGTTGGCTATAGTGAAGTGCTACCAACATTACTCAACCCTTTACGCAGAAAGGTTCATACCGAATCTACCTATGGAGCATATGACACAAAAAGTTGTCATGAAACCCTGAAAAATAAAGGCTGTACTCCGTTGATACCACCTCGAAAGAATGCAGTACATTGGGAGGATGGTCATCCCAGAAACGAAGCAGTAACGGCTCTGAAAAATGGGACAATATCGGAGTGGAAAACAGAGTCTGGTTATCACTATCGCTCAATATCTGAGACCGCAATGTCTCGATACAAGGGATTAACAAGCGGTAAATTGAGTTTGAGAAATTACAACGCTCAAGTGGGCGACGTCTGAAAGTAATAGACTCAGAAAGCGTATTAATAATAACCAACAAAAGTCTGGTGAGTGTGTTACCTTGGTTGTTATCCCTACCGCTTAGTAGGGACTTCTTTTCTTTTCCGAACTCGCAAATCGGCACTCCTTAGTCGCCCTCCTAAGCCATACTGCAGGCTTTAATTATGTCCATCTCAACCGAAAAGTTAAGAAATATATTCAAACTCTCTAGAATTGAAAATGTAGATACCAACAACGTACCCCATATAGCTCCTTGGTTACCACTTGCTCAAAAAGTAAACCCGGTCATCCCTTCTGCAATTATATATTGCGAAGGTAATTTTGGTAAAATTGATGGTAAAACCGCTAATGGGTTAGTGAGGCATTCGTTAAGCTATCGTATTCTATCGGTTATTGATAGTGAGTCTGCTGGCTTAGATGCTGGTGAAGTTCTTGATAACAAAGCCAATGGAATACCGATCCTTGCCAATGCTGAAGAAGCTATCATTCACGCGGAAAGCATTCCCGATTATTTCATTTTTGGCATTGCGCCATCAAGTGGTTTTTTATCTGACTTAGATAAAAGCATCATTTTAAATGCCATGTCATTAGGAATGAACATCGTAAATGGCTTACATGAATTTCTAACCGACGATCCTCTGTTTTTAGAAGCCAGTTTAAAGAATAACGTTCGAATATTCGATACTCGCAAACCCAAAAGTAAAGGCGATCTGAAAACGTTTAGCGGGAAAATACACAACGTTAAATGTCCGAGAATTGCTGTAATGGGGACGGATTGCGCGCTAGGAAAACGAACAACAGCAACAATATTGGCGAATGAACTGACTAAAAAAGGCCTTAACGTCGTTCTGATTGCCACTGGTCAAACAGGTATTATGCAAGGCGCACAATACTGCGTTGCACTCGATGCAGTCCCTTCACAATTTTGTGCCGGTGAATTGGAATCTGTCATTGTACAGGCCTATGAAAAAGAAAATCCGGATCTGATAATTGTTGAGGGGCAAGGAGCCTTGAGTCACCCTGCGTTTTCAACCAGCGCTTTTATCTTACGTGGCAGTTGTCCAACGGGTGTGATACTGCAACATGCCCCTAAACGTTTATATCGTAGTGATTTTCCTGATTGCCCAATGCCTTCGATTGCCTCAGAAATCAGTCTTATCGAAACGTTTTCTAATACCAATGTTATTGGACTAACACTGAATCATGAAGATATGTCGTTGGATGAAACACGTTGTGCGATAGACACTTACACTACCGAATTTGGTCTACCGGTTACTGATGTCTTGTCACAGCCTGTTGAACATCTACTGCACATCGTAACGTCAGCCTTCCCTATAATAGCAAGTAAACTGGCCGAAAAAGGGTGAACTACCCTAGGTTAGACATCGATTGTGGGAAAGTTCATCATAACGCTCAGTTCCTGATTTCTCAGCTATCACTGAAAAATATATCCGTTACGCCTGTAACAAAAGTCTTCCTCGGTCACCCTATCATCGCACAAGTTCTTATTGATGCTGGCGCAACAATGTTAGCCGATTCAAGAATCGAAAATCTTCAAAAGATGACTGAAATTGGCATTGCTATCCCTAAAATGCTGATACGTACACCCATGCTCAGTCAAGTGGCAAGCGTAATAAAATACAGTGATATGAGTTTAAACTCTGAAGTTGAAGTGATTCAGAGGCTTTCACATGCAGCGGAACAACAAAATTGCTGTCACGGTATCATTATTATGGTTGAGCTTGGCGATCTCAGAGAAGGTGTGATGCCAAATCGCGTGATTGATTTTATCCGAGAGATTATTTCTTTACCAAACATCACGATAAAAGGAATTGGTACGAATTTAGCCTGTCGGTATGGTGTCGCTCCAGATGATCAAAATATGAGTATTCTTTCTGAGCTTGCCGATGGAATTGAAGCTACATTTGGGGTCAGTCTAGAAATTATTTCAGGGGGTAATTCTGCTTCAGTTAACTGGGCTCTTCAGAGAACAGGCTTAACTCGAGTCAATAACCTTCGTATAGGAGAAGCAATTTTTTTAGGCTGTGAGCCTTTAGAGCACGAAAATATCAAAGGCTTACATACGGATGCGGTTTCTTTGACCGCTGAAGTGATTGAATCCAAGACTAAACCGACTTTGCCTTGGGGGAGTCGGGGGTTAAATGCTTTTGGTGAAAAAGAAAACCTTCAAGATAGAGGGGAGGTCTCACAAGCTATTCTAGCATTAGGCCGCCAAGATGTTTGTGTCAGCGGGCTTAAGGCTCCGAATGGGATTAAGATCATGTCTTCAACCAGTGATCATCTTGTCCTTGAATCCTCACAGAAACCACTACTTGTAGGGGAAAAAGTCACATTCAGTTTAGATTACAGTGCGCTCTTATCTTCTATGTCTTCACGTTATATCCATAAATATTTTAAGGCACCTAAAGGGAGAAGAAAGGAAGAAGGAGCGCATAATGCTACGAACAACTGTAATTCTCTTCGTCAGTGTCATGCTTAACGGTTGTCAGATAAGCCCAATAAAATCTAATGGACTTGCCGATTATAGAACGACAGTTATTTCAAGCCAACTTCCACAAGAGTTAGGCTCAATCACACTCGTAAATGCTCAGTCAGAGGGCAATAGTGTCACTCTTGTTTTCATAAAAAAGAAAACTTTGAATATGGACCGCTTAGTAGAAAAAGTCGCCGTTAGTTTTTGTGACAACATCGAAATAAGACCACTATTAGAGAGTGGGATCTCTTATCGAATCATTACCTTAGGAAAAAATGAGAAAGTAGAAAGCCTTAACGTCATTTCTCTAGCTAAGTGCTCTAATTGAATGCTTAGCAGTCGAATGGATAAAAGCCAATACGAGTTGTTCAATGTACTCAATGACACTATTTTATTGAGGTTTGACCGCCTTACGCCTTGGGAAAAAAACTTTATCACAGAGTTACACCATAAGGTCGTAACTAGACAACTCATTTCAATTAAACAAAAACAGCTTGCTTTAAAAATTTCAATGAAAGCCTATAAATCAAAGAAGAAAAACGCGCGTTCCAACGTTTAATTTAAGCTTGTGTATACCTAATCTGTTCAAGGTCCTCTAAACCTTGGACAGATTAGTAGTATTTGCACTTAACGTATTGAAAATAATCAAGTGTAGCGGTGAATGGGTAACAACTTTCAGCGTAATGGCAATTGAAATAGTCTTTCGAGCAGTACTGACTACCTCGATCGCTATGAGTTATAACCTGCTCAGGGAATCCTCGACGGAATAAAGCCATCGATAAGGCATCACAGACCAGTGAGGCCGTCATTCTCGTATCCATAGACCAACCAATTACTTGCCTTGAATATAGGTCAATAATGACAGCTAAGTACAGCCAGCCTTCGCTTGTGGCAACATAAGTAATGTCTCCTGCCCATTTTTGATTCGGAGCCGTTGCGCTAAAATCTTGAGCGAGCAAGTTCGGAGCAACGGGCATTTTATGCTTACTGTCCGTTGTACACTTAAACTTGCGTGCTGCTTTCGCTACTAAATCCTGACGTTTCATACTGGCGGCAATGGTCTCAACATTATGGTTATCACCGCTCTCTGCCAGTTCTTTCTGAATACGTCTGAGCCATCTCATTCTTTGCTAACGTCAAAGGCTTCTTTTACCTTGGTATCAAGCTTTTGGCGCTCTGTCTCACGTTGAATCGCCTTGTGGCGGTTCTCAACCCAATAATAAAACCCACTTCAAGAAACTCTGAACACCTTAGCCATACGGGAAATACTGAAACTCAGCAGGTGTTCGAGCATAAATTCATAGCAATTTACTTTAGATTTTTCGCGAAGTAGGTGGCGGCCTTTTTTACGATGTCTAGCTCTTCTGCTTGCTCTGCCAACTGCCTTTTTAGCTTAGCGACTTCAACGGCCAATTCTTGTTCTCGTTGGCTAATATTAGAATTCTTCTTTGTGGCTTTTCGCCAACCATAGATCTGAGATTCATGTAACGAGAGCTATCTTGCAGCTGTAGCGACTCCCACTTTCTCTGCCAACTTCAGGGTTTCGGCTTTAAATTCAGGAGAATGGATAATACGTTTCTTCTTGCTTGTTATGGTTCACCTCATTAGTGATTGTACTCACTTAACTCAGTGTCCAAAACTACTGGTGCGGATCAGCAAGCTCGGGATCTGATAGCCAAAACAATTGAAGGATTAGGTAACCCGATTGCCTACCACCTTAAAGAACGAGACTACTTGGACTATCGTGCAACACGAATACCTTACCGTGGCAAAAATAAATCTGTTGAGATTTCACCAACAACACATAACATGGAATTGATTTATCTAAAGGGAATGTTCAAGAAACTAATCAAGTACAATCAATGGAAATACCCCAACCCGATTGAAGCTATCGATACAATCAAAACTAGCGAGAAGAACCTGGCATATCTAACCAAGCCACAAATTGAAGAGTTCCTATTTAACCTGAAGAATTTCAACCGCGTAATTACAGTCTCGATTCCACAGCTCATTGTAATCTCTAAGATTTGCTTAGCCACCGGTGCTCGTATAAGTGAAGCTCTCACTCTTACCCGTTCACAAGTAGCTGAATTCAAGCTAACTTACACCGAGACAAAAGGTAAGAGAAATCGAAGTGTGCCCATCTCACCTGCTTTGTATCATGAGATCTTAGATATCGCAGTGAACGACCATAAGATTTTTGACACTACTTATAAGGATGCCTGGCACTACATTAAAAGGGCTTTACCTAATCATGCTCCAAGTGGGCAAGCAACGCATGTTCTACGGCATACATTTGCTTCGCACTTTATGATGAATAAAGGGGATATTTTGGTGTTACAGCGGATTCTAGGTCACACAAAAATTGAGCAGACAATGGCGTATTCTCACTTTGCTCCCGAGCATTTGATGCAGGCAGTTCACCTCAATCCTTTAGAAAATTAATGGCGACAAAATGGCGACAGCCACTGTAATCGAGCGTTATTTAGCGGTTTTAGACGTAAAAAAGGCGACAATTTAACCTGTCGCCTTTTGCTAATGAGAGCCTAATTTAGACTATTCCCAATCAAGGATAACCTTTCCTGAAAGCCCGCTACGCATAGCGTCAAAGCCTTTTTGGAAGTCATCAACCTTGAAGTGGTGAGTAATGATTGGTGTTAGATCTAGGCCAGATTGAATCAATGAAGCCATCTTGTACCAAGTTTCGAACATCTCACGACCGTAGATACCTTTGATAACCAAGCCTTTAAAGATTACTTGGTTCCAGTCTACTGCCATATCTGATGGTGGAATACCTAGTAGAGAGATCTTACCGCCGTGGTTCATGTTAGTCAGCATGCTGTTGAACGCAGATGGGTTACCAGACATTTCTAGGCCTACATCGAAGCCTTCAGTCATGCCAAGATCAGACATTACGTCTTCAAGCTTCTCTTCCATCACGTTTACTGCGCGAGTCACACCCATTTTCTTAGCAAGATCTAGGCGGTACTCGTTTACATCAGTGATTACAACGTGACGAGCACCAACGTGCTTAGCAACAGCTGCAGCCATGATACCGATTGGGCCAGCACCAGTAATTAGCACGTCTTCGCCAACTAGGTCGAAAGAAAGTGCTGTGTGTACTGCGTTACCAAACGGGTCAAAGATTGAAGCTAGATCGTCAGAGATTTCTGCAGGGATCTTAAATGCGTTGAACGCAGGAATCACAAGGAACTCAGAGAACGCACCAGTGCGGTTAACACCAACACCTGTTGTGTTACGACAAAGGTGAGTACGGCCGCCACGACAGTTACGACAGTGACCACATGTGATGTGACCTTCGCCAGATACACGGTCGCCGATTTCAAAACCACGAACTTCTTGGCCAATGCCAACAACTTCACCCACGTATTCGTGACCTACTACCATAGGTACTGGGATTGTGTTTTGTGACCACTCATCCCAGTTGTAGATATGTACGTCAGTACCACAAATTGCGGTTTTCTTAATACGAATAAGAAGATCATTATGACCCATTTCAGGTTTTTCAACCTCGGTCATCCAAATGCCTTCTTCAGGCTTTAGCTTAGAAAGTGCTTTAATTTTCATAATGTTACCTAGTTCATCTCGCCTAACTGTAAGGCGAGAATCAAAAATCTATATATTCTACTGGGTGTTGCTCTATCTAATTAAAGGATGCTCGTGGCATCCCTTTAAAATTAGATGATACCCATGTCTTTACCAACTTGAATGAACGCATCGATTGCGCGGTCTAGTTGCTCACGAGAGTGTGCAGCAGACATTTGCGTACGGATACGAGCTTGACCTTTTGGTACTACAGGGAAAGAGAAACCTACAACGTAGATGCCTTTCTCTAGTGCGCGCTCAGCGAACTCAGCCGCTACTTTTGCATCACCAAGCATGATTGGGATGATTGCGTGGTCTGCACCGCCCATAGTGAAGCCAGCTTCTTCCATGCGAGTACGGAAGTGAGCAGAGTTTTCCCATAGTTGAGTACGTAGGTCGCCAGATTCCGCAAGAAGATCTAGAACGCGGATAGACGCAGATACGATTGCAGGAGCAACAGAGTTAGAGAATAGGTATGGACGAGAACGCTGACGTAGCCAGTCGATCACTTCTTTCTTACCAGAAGTGTAACCGCCTGAAGCGCCACCCATTGCTTTACCAAGAGTACCAGTGATGATATCGATACGGTCTACAACGTTGTGGAACTCGTGAGTACCCGCTCCGTTTTCGCCCATGAAGCCCACTGCGTGAGAGTCATCAACCATTACTAGTGCATCGTACTTGTCTGCAAGGTCACAGATAGCAGGAAGGTTAGCCACTACGCCGTCCATTGAGAACACACCGTCAGTTACGATTAGTGTGTGACGAGCGCCAGCTTCTTTAGCAGCGATAAGTTGCTGCTCTAGCTCTTCCATGTTGTTGTTCGAGTAACGGAAACGCATTGCTTTACACAGACGAACGCCATCGATGATAGATGCGTGGTTTAGTGCGTCAGAGATGATTGCGTCTTCTTTACCTAGAATTGTTTCGAACAAACCAGCGTTTGCATCAAAACAAGATGTGTAAAGGATAGTGTCTTCTTTACCTAGGAACGTAGAAAGCTTTTGCTCTAGTTCTTTGTGAGAATCTTGAGTACCACAGATGAAACGTACTGAAGCCATACCAAAACCGTGCTGATCCATACCATCTTTAGCTGCTTCGATAAGAGCTGGGTGGTTAGCAAGACCTAAGTAGTTGTTTGCACAGAAGTTTAGTACTTCTTCACCAGTCGAGATAGAAACCGCTGCTTTTTGTGCAGAAGTAATAATGCGCTCAGACTTGTAAAGACCTTCTTCTTTAACTTCTTCGATTTGAGTTTGAATCTGTTGGTAAAATGCAGAAGACATTGTCTCATTCCTTCCTAGTTATAATTTAGCAGCATCGCGCGCCGCTTTATGTAGGGATGTAAACGATCTCAACACGATCATTTACACTGTAAAACTTATGCCTATATTCTAGTTGAACATCCCCGTTCCGATTATCCCTTTAGTTGGAAAAACATTAATGAATCACAGGCACTAATAATAGTTCATCCCAGTGACATAGGGCACATTAACGCCCTTCACCTGCTTTTTTAAACGCCAAATTAGCTATAATTTCCGTCTAATTTCGCTTTCATATCAAATCTCAATTTTTCATCTCAGAATGCGCAGCAGCAACGCCGCTATACAGATGAGCTTCAAACACAACAACCTATCAGAGCAATCACGTCAATCAATTAATGAAATTGATTCACAAATCAAAGTAAATCGCTCACAATGACCATTAAGTTCATCGTTGAAACTAGCTTAACTGGATACTTATGATTAACCCAAAACTCATCGCCCTGCTTCCGGATCTCGCCTCGTTCATTTTGGTGGTTAACGAAGGTAGTTTTACGGCTGCAGCAAAACAGTTAGGCGTGACACCATCAGCCTTGAGTAAGCTCATCACCCGCTTGGAAAAAGCGCTATCGGTGAAACTGTTTGAGCGTACCACTCGTACCCTTATCATTACGCAAGCGGGTCAATTGGTTTATGATCAGAGTGTGGTGATGATCAACGCAGCGCAACAAGCCGTTGAACTGTCTACCTCCGACCATACCGAACCTGCAGGCTCGATAACGGTAGCGGCGCCTGAAGCCTTCTTGAATTCGGTATTGCAGCCTTTCGTTGTTCCATTCTTAAATCAGTATCCAGAAATCCAACTTAAATTGAGAGCGGCTGACGGCGACATCGATATTTTACGTCAAGGCATCGACATTGCTTTCCGCCTGACTGATAAGCCCGACGAAAGCTTAGTATTGAAAGAGTTAGGAAAAACAAACCTCGTGTTGTGTGCAAGCCCTGACTATTTAGATGCCAAGGGGATTCCTCACCACCCTACCGAGCTGTCTGAACACGACTGTTTGTATCTTGCAGAGACAGACAAAGATCACATTTGGGATTTTCTTAAAGATGATGAATTTCACACAGTACCCGTCAGTGGACGTTACGCAGTTAACCACTCGCAGATGCGACTGAAAGGTGTGAAAGAAGGTCTAGGCGTCGGTATTTTCCATGACTTCGTGATTCAAGATGCGTTGGCTGAAGGGTCTGTAGTACAAGTGTTGGAAGATTGGACCATCAAGAGTAATTACCATGGTGCGATTGCGATGCAGTTTGCTCAAACCAAGTACATGCCCGCTCGACTGCGTGTATTCATTGATTACGCCATGGAGCACTTAGGTGACAAGTTGGCAGGAGAAATAAACTGATGTTGAAAGGAATACACCACGCAGCCATAATCTGTTCAAACTACAACGCATCGAAGCACTTTTACACCGAGATTTTAAAACTTGAGATCATTGCCGAAAACTATCGAGAGGCTCGCCAGTCGTACAAACTTGATTTAGCGCTACCTAATGGTGCTCAGATAGAACTATTCAGCTTCCCTAACGCACCGGAAAGACCTAGCTTTCCTGAAGCTCAAGGGCTAAGACACTTAGCTTTTTGTGTTGATGACGTTCAACAAATCAAAAGCTATTTGGAAGAACAAAGAGTCGAAGTCGAACAGATCCGAATTGATGAATTTACAGGTAAAGCATTTACTTTTTTTGCCGATCCTGACGGGCTTCCGTTAGAGCTTTATGAAATCTAGAGCTTTATCAAATATAGAGCTGTACAAGTCTAACGTCTTCTTAATAAACAGAGCATGTCATCTGAATAATGAAACTGACCTCCTCAAAAAGGAGGTCAGTTTGTATATCAATTAACTCAATGCCGTCTTGAATTTCTCAACGCGTGAAAATAGTAACCAATCCAGCAGCATTGCTGTCACGATCGTCGCTCCCGCCAGTGGAAACAGTACTGAAATAACTATCACGATCACTAAACCTGTCTTCCAAAGCCCTGCATCGCCAAACTTCGGTGGCGTGCCAAGCTTTCTTTGACCTGAAGGTCTACGTATCCACCACATCACACCGCCAGTCACGGACACAACAATGAACGCCAAACAAAACAAAGCATTTAGAAGCTTGTTAATGATGCTGATGTCACCTTGATGCAATGAAATACCTACCGCTAACGTTTTGGCAATGAAGTTATAATCTTGCCATGTCACCTCACCCAGAATACGACCTGAGTATTGGTCGAGGTGCGTAGTACGGTCCTGCGTTGGATCAATGATGTCACCGCCCATAGTGTTGGCTGTGACCGTGTAAACACCCGTTTCTGAACGCGGGAAATTCACCTTGTATCGTGTAAAGCCAAGTGAGTATGCTTTTTCAGTAACGTCATCAATGTCGAAGTTGCTTGCTGACAACACATGTTGAGAGTGATCTTCACCCATCTTAGAGTGATCATGAGGTTCCGTCGCCTCTTCCACATGATGAACGTGTTCTGCTGGCTTATCTTGAGACAAAGGCAATAGTGTTTGCTCCAAGTTCCAAGGTAGCTCTTCTTCTGAGCCATGGTTGAGGGAAGCGTGCGTCTTATCAGACAACGGAATATCGTCCCACATTTGAGCAGGGAAAGTGCTCCATGCTTGAACAAGCTTACCGCCCCAAAAACCTGTCCATGCCAATCCAGACAGAATAAACAACAACAGAACGAGCGATAACACACCTCCAATGTTCGCATGCAGATCACGCATTAAAATACGCGTTCCTGAACCAAATCGAAGCTTAAGAAAACCAGCGCGGCTCGCGTTATCTCTAGGTAACCATAAGTAAATACCACTGATGAGCAACAGAATAGACAAGCTTATTGCGACTTCAATTAGATAATCACCCCAATCACCAATCAACAAAGTGCCGTGAATGTCATTCGCGAGTTGGTACAGGCTGTCGCTACGCGGAATCTCTCCGACCACTTCGCCCGTATATTGATTTACCGTGGCGAAGACCGATGTGCCGTCTACAAGTGCTACCGAAAAGCGGTTAGCCAGATCAGGAGCTTTGCTCGGAACAAACTGGGTAACCGAACCTTGTGGGTATTGAAGTTGTACTGCAGCTAACTGTTGTGACACTTTAATCGGCTCGCCCGATGCAACAATCTCTAGGGCTTCGTGGTGGAAAGTCAATTCGATTTCATCATCAAACAGCATCACCAAACCTGTAATGCTCAGCATTAACATAAACGGGATAACAAATAGCCCAGCATAGAAGTGCCAGCGCCATGTGAGGAAATAGAGGGTTTTATTGCGGTCTTTGCTTTTTATATTGGTTTCCGAACCGGTTGTTGCACTGCTTTTAGACTGCGAAGTTGCTTGTGCTTTCGCAGGGGTTTGAGATTCATTTCTCAACATTATAATTTCCTTTGACACACGCAAACATACCTTCTGAAAAATCAGAAAGTAATCTGAGCATGTTTAACTTTACTTAATACTTTATTTTTTAATTATTTTAATGGGTTAGGTTTAAGCAATAACAAAGGGAGGGCCGCGCGGGGCTTGCCTCGTGTAGCGTTCGCTTAGAGCCAAAAAAGCGTAGCTGTCGGAGACAATAGAACTCAGTCGAGTTGTCAGTAGTGTAGTGGGAAGTTCATCTTGGTGAAACGTGGAAAAATGGCTAAACGGACACGGCTTTCCTTTATGAGTATTAGGTTCGCCTTCTTCGATTTGAACCAATTCAAAGCCATTGACCGTACATAACGACGCCCATACTCCCGCACTATTACCATGAGCATTGATAACAGGCATTAATGTCACTAGCGCCCAGCTTAATGCTGTTGCAAGTAACATGAAGAAGTTGAACGAGGTTCGGCGCATTATTCCAATTCTTTATAAATTTCCCTTATTATGAGGGACTTGGAATATAGGTAAACGTAAAGATTAACAGCAAGTTAAAAAATTGAAGCTAACGCACACTCTTTTTCGTTAAATACTGGTTACAACACTAAAACTAAGAAAGTAATACTCATCTCTTTGCAGCAGGCTTTCGATAAAAGAGACAATAAAAACGCCGCCTTACACCTTCCTCGAAAGAGGGTAATGTAAGGCGGCGTTTTAGAAATCGAATCTTGAGGTTTGCTCTTTGTTACCTATCTAGCAAACGTTCATGATTAACGAATTAACCGAAGATCTTGCTCCAGATGCTTGGGTTACGCTTCTCATGGTACTCTTCACGAAGGCCATCAATAGTACGAAGTTCTTGCTGTGCCGACGCTAAGTCACCTTGGTCTAGCTTCTGCTCAATGCTATCCAGTGATGCACTGATCTTTTTGAAGCCTTCCATGAAGTTGTCTTCTTTCTCGACTGGGTAAACACCCGTTTTCAGCTCTGCCACTAGCGTATCTAAACGAACGATAGGCTTTTGCATCTCTTCAATGCTTTGAGCTTCTGCCGCTTGTTTGAACGCAAGCTTCATTTCTTGCATGTTTTTCTTAAGGTCTACATTAGCAAATGCGTTGCCAGACAATACTGAAGCAGCGATTAAGCCAGATAAAAGGATTGAGCGAGTTTTCATTGTTTCTCCAAGTGAAGCGGTGTCTTTGAAGTTAGAGCCGTCATTACTGTGGCACTTCGACTTTATTATTTTCGGCTAGTGTATACAAAAATCTTTCAGGCACAAAAATTGATTGTGTCGAAATGCAAACCCGCCGACATTCTCTTAAACAAGATCTGAATATTCTGGGATTTCATTACGACCGCGCAAGGCCAAAAAGGCTAGGAACTGCTTTGGCGAATGGGTAATCACTTTACTCGAATCTACGCCCACTTCATCTAACAATGCTGCGACTAAGTATAAGCCACCGACATCTAAACAGAAATGCGCATCGCTGCCTGTTGTAATAAATGCACCCTTCGCTTTCGCTATTCTTGCAATCTCATAGCAGCGGTCAACACTGCCAACTCGGCTATTGCCTTTGAGTGTGGTGTTGTTGATCTCAATCGCCACGTTGTTCTCAACCGCACATTGAATAACGGCTTCGAAATCGAAATCAAAATTAGGATTGCCTAAGTGACCAAGCGCATCAATTCGACCGCCCTTAATCACATTCAACAATGCTTCTGTATGGTTAGCGACATCCGATGGGCGAAATACTGGCTCATGAAAACTCGCGATCACCCAATCCAAGTTCTTATCCACACTCGGATGAATGTCGATTTCACCCTGTGTGTTCATGATGTTTGACTCAACACCTCGAATAATTGCGACATCTTCAATAAAACGAGGGAGCACACGCTGATTGCTGAAGAACCAATAGTGTGGCGCGCCCGGCATTGATTCTGAATGATCAGTAGTACAAAACATGGCTAAACCATTTTGCTTTGCCGACTTGGCGTTTTCGATCAATGTGCTGTAAGCATGACCACTTGCGTATGTGTGGGTGTGAGTATCTACTTTGAGTTCCATGAATCAATGCCCTCTTCGCTCGGTCAAAATACGTTTTTCAGAAAGTAACTCTGAATCTCTTTCAGGAAAAGAATACTTCAGAAAATGAATGCCTAATGGCAACAATTCGGCCAGTTTATCAGCTGAAAGTGACAATTAGCACCCAAACATAAAGGTTTATTACTGGTTCATTTACACGACACGGGAATACGTGGCTAACCAGAGCCAGCCAGCGCTTGGTCTTATCTAAGTCGAACCGCACACACTCGGTAATTGCGCCAATTTTTTGCAACCTACCCAAGTTCGTCAATACTTAAACCAGCCTACAAACTGGAGTGTTAGATGAGAAGAAGACGATATCCGCTGAGTATCCACATCACTAGCCTTTTCCTAATTTTGACAACACTTGTCGGTGCGGTATTGATTTCGATTAGTTATCGGCACTCCCAAGAGCTGCTGCTAGGCACAGTGCGCGAGATCAGTAATGAGCACCGCGACAAACTGGAATCAGTATTTAAACAAGCCATTGCCCCTGTTATCACAACCTTAAATGTGATGGCGGTGAGCCCGTTTGTTGCTCATCAAGCTTCCGCTGTCGAAAAAGACTCTTGGCTTGCTTCGGTCGATATCATCTTCAAGCAAAACACCAATTTGGTCGCTCTATTTTATGGTTCTGAAGATGGTGACTTCAGAATCTTTCGTCCATTAAGCACCAATAAACAGAGAGCCGAAAACAGCGCGCCCGCTAAAGCGACCATGATGGTCAGCAGCACCAATCTAGACGGTGAAAACTTTATTACCTATCTTGATGGCGCACATCAAGTGATCAGTACTCGACAAGCAGAGAGTAAGTTCAACCCCACCACTCGTCCTTGGTTTCGTAACGCAAAGCCTGATGGCTCAATACAACTCTCTGAGCCCTATCTATTCTATTTCCTGCAAACCAATGGCATTACACTCTCTAGGCGTTCTGCCGATGGCAAGCATGTGGTTGGTGCCGACTTTACGTTGAGTTCCCTCTCTTCTCAGATCAGTGAATGAGCTTATTCTCCGCAAACCCGACTCGCCTTGTTCGATCAACATTTTAATCTTCTCGGTCAGCATCAACTTGAGCTATCAGTACCCAAGCCTGACTCCCAATCTGATGACACAAGTAAAACTGAGCAAACGAACAACCAAACGACGGGGAATCTCTCTGGCAGTGAGCAAGACCAAAGCTTCTTTAATGTGCCCAAACGTGAACAGATGGAAGCATTGAAAGCGTCCGTTATTGCGCCGCTTATCTCTGATGAAGAGAAGTTTAACCTCAATCTAAAAAACGTTGAATACAACTTAAACACTTGGGCACTAACGCTAACGCCGGTTCAACTGACTCAAAATGTCACCTTATACTTGGCAGAAGCGACGCCACACAATGAGCTGCTCGCTGATCTTATCTCGATGCGAGACAAGCAAGTTGCGGTCGCGATTGGGATGTTGTTCATCTGCTTCGCTATCGTATGGTTTGTTGCTAATCGACTGTCTCAGCCGCTCAATACGCTGATGCAACTCACCGACAACATCGCTCGGTTCGACTTCAGGCGTACTCATTATCCCAAAAGCATGATTCAAGAAGTGGCTAACCTCGCCCACTCGATTGAGCTAATGGAACACACGCTTCATGATCTGATTACCCTACTTCGAGACACCGCCGGGAATCAGGAGTTTTCGATCTTAGCCAAGAACATTGCTCATCAAAGCTATTTAATTACCAAAGCAGAAACCATTGTCCTTTTCACTCAATCCAAAGAGAAAGACGTGTTTGATACGGCAGCCAACCTTGCCATTCTTCCTTTTAAGGCCGACATCAATGACTTCATCAAACACACGCCTTGGTTGCTGTGTCAGCTTAAATCTGGTGAGACGATCCATTTGAACAGAGAAGACAATGTTCTCAACTATTACCAAGATTCGATCTTCAATTCAGACCTGTACCTATTTCCACTATTAAACCGAGAGAAACTGTTGGTAGGGATTGTGGCAATTGGCTATGAGAGACCAATTACCAAGATGCAGGCAGACAAGCACGCCTTTTTAAGAGAGTTGCTCAGCTTTGCGGAAATAGCGAAAGACAACATCGACCAAATGCAGCAACAAAAAGACATGCTTAATGCCTTTATTGAGCTGATTGCATCGGCGATTGATACCAAGTCACCTTATACGGGCGGGCATTGCCAACGAGTGCATGAGCTCACCAAATGGCTAACTCAAGCAACCATAGATGATGACCGCTATTACCCGCAATTCTCATTGGACAGTAAACAGTGGGAAGAGTTGATGCTCGCCGCTTGGCTTCATGACTGCGGCAAGGTGACCACGCCTGAATATGTGGTAGATAAGGCAACAAAACTGGAAACCATTTACGACCGAATCCACGAAGTGCGAATGCGTTTTGAGTTGTTGAAACAGCAAGCGGAAACCGATTACTGGAAAGCGATGGCGAACGGTGCACTACAAGAAGAACAACTCAAAATACTCGAACAAAGCCTGTCTGAACTGGATGAGGAGTTTGCCTTCGTTGCTGAGTGTAATCTTGGCGGCGAATCTATGACGGAAGAGCAGCTAGAACGCTTAGATCAAATAGCCAAACGCCAATGGAAACGTACACTGGATGATCAATTGGGTTTGTCTTGGTCTGAAAAAGAGAGATTTAACACCCAAAAAGAGTCGGTTGAGAAAGAGAGAACTGAGCCAACAAGTCAGGAAAAGGGTTTGCCTGTCATGGAGCCTCTGCTTGCAGACAAACCGGAGCATAAAATACCTTGGGACAATGGCTTTAACCCTGCCGATGTATGGCAAGAAGCGTTTGTACTTAAGCCCGGAGAAGTTAAATACAACCAAGGTGAACTGCACAATTTGAAAGTACGCCGTGGTACGCTAAACGATGAAGAACGTTTCATGATCAACGATCATATTATCCAAACCTTCACCATGCTCAACAAGTTGCCTTACCCGCCTTACCTTCAAAACATTCCGGATATCGCCAGCGGACACCACGAACGTATCGACGGTAAGGGATACCCAAGAGGCTTAAACGAAGACCAGTTACCTCTGCCGTCCAGAGCAATGGCAATTGCTGATGTCTTTGAAGCGCTCACCTCTAGTGATCGCCCTTATAAGAAAGGTAAACTCTTAAGCGAATCACTCAACATCATGACCGACATGGCCACCAGCGGTCATATCGATCCCAAGTTGTATTTACTGTTTTTGGAAAACAAAATCTACGATAAATACGCTGAGCGATTCT
The DNA here is from genome assembly GCF_041471145.1 of Vibrio sp. 10N.261.54.A5. Classification (NCBI taxonomy): domain Bacteria; kingdom Pseudomonadati; phylum Pseudomonadota; class Gammaproteobacteria; order Vibrionales; family Vibrionaceae; genus Vibrio; species Vibrio sp. 10N.261.54.A5. The sequence goes on from NZ_JBFRNU010000067.1 coordinate 16,936, forward strand.
TAGAAATGAACCAACGCTGCGAGATTGACCCGCACGAACACATCGACCGAGTAAAAGAATACATACGCTCATTGTTCTAAGTTTTAAATTAACCATTCAGAGGATAAGCCATAACTCAATGGTTAGCTTTTAGCTGCCGAGTCCAATACCGCAACGTCCACTACAGTCGCTACAGCCACTGTGGTGTGCGGTTTTTGTTTGGCTTTCGCCTTGCTGTGTCTTTTTGCCAGCAATGTATTGGTGATGCTCGCCACGACAATCAGGTTAATGCCAATCATCTGCTGTGTAGAAAACACATCATCAAAGAACAAGCCCTGCCAAAGCGCGCTAAACAGCATGTTAGTAAAAATTAACGGAGCCAATTGAGATCCGCTGTCTGCTAACTTGTACGCTTTCGAACGGAAGATCTGCGTATTAATGGTGAATAACGCCAAACCAAGTGCACCCAGTACAATCCAACGTAAGTCATCGAAAGACCACAACGCCGATAAGCTACCTGAGCTTTCTACTACATCAGGAACCGCAGACACTGAAGTAAACACAACCATTGGTATCACAATAATTGCCGCAACTAAAAAGGTCCACGCGTTAAGCTCTGCCGGAGTCAGGCTGGTTTTAGACGCTCGGTACAAACTCACTTGCGAGCCAGAATTAAATACCCCCGCGAGAAGCCCAAGCAGAAGCGCAGGTCTAAAGAACTCCGAACCCAACTCAAACTGCGACCAATCCCCCGCCATCATCACTACGCCAACAAAGGTGACAGCTAAACACACTATCGTCGTTGTATGAATCTTGGTTCTAAATATTAACTTTTCTAACAATGGAATAAACAGAGGCCCCGTACTGAACAACACAACCCCTTCAACAAGCGTTAAGGTTTGCAGTGAAGTAAGGAAACACCACTGACACGCCACCATAAAGATCGCCCGCATCACCAAAGGTTTCCACATTTCTCGTGTCGGCTTGCTGATTTTGTAAAAGGTCAGGAAAAGAAATAAAAACAGACTGGGTAACAAAAAACGCACAAAACTGAGTAACGAAGTGGGCATCACTTCAGATAGATACTTGGCCATCAAGCCACTTAAAGACAAACTGAACGTCGACAACAACATGAAAGTCGTTGCCTTGGTAATATCAGACATAATTATCACCTCCTATGACATCTATTTTAGAGGCGTGACGTAATGAAAAATAGCGAGTAATATTAACTATAACTGTAAGGAAAACTTACCAATGAAAAAACTCGTTCCGCTTAAATCCGTTTATGCTTTCATTGCTGTTGCTGAGACTGGCAGCATGACCGACGCCGCGCGGGTATTGTACGTCAGTCACTCTGCGGTAAGCCAAGCGATAAAGTCGTTAGAACAACTGGTCAACAAGCCTCTGTTTCAACGAGTCGGTCGTCGTGTTGTTCTTAATGTCGCAGGTAAGCGATATTACCGCAAAGTTGCTCCCGCACTTGAGCAAGTGATAGAGGCGACCGAAGAGCTTGCCAGAACGCCTAACGACCACCGCATTACCCTCAACATGGTCAATTCGCTAGCGATGCACTGGTGGATCCCACGAGTTCCCGACTTCCAAGCCTTCGCTCCCTCACTTGATATCCGCATTTCGACGCTAACTGGCCCTTTCGATATCGAGCAGGAAGGGGTCGATGTTGCGCTTGTACATGGCAAACCCAACGAGTGGGAACAATATTACAGCGAGAAACTGGGCGACGATGACCTAATCTTGGTGTGTAGCCCTACGATATTAAAAAACCAGACCGGATTGAGCGTCGAACAACTCGTCAAACAAAACCCGACCATTGGCGTTTTTAACCTCAGGCGACAACACGACTGGCAAGTGTGGTGCGACAATTACCAAATCCCAATGCCCACATTCCATAGCAACCTGACATTCGATGTCTCCATTCAAGCGGTGCAAGCTTCAATTCGTTCGTTAGGCGTACTAGTAACGCATCGCTTGTTTGTGAAAGATGATATCAGCCATGGGATGCTTGTCGAATTGGGTAAACCGGTTGCTAACCCGCACCAAGATTTTTACTTTGTTTGCCCAAAAAACAAATTAAAACAAGAAAGTGTGCTAAAACTGAGAACATGGTTAAGACATGAATTCACACGCTCAGAGACAGCACTGAACGATGACATTCAAGAGCAAGACCAAACTATCAATCAATAAGCGAGTGACAGCTCAGCAAGCTTACAAGAGGCCATTATGATTATTACCACCACACAATCAGTCGAAGGCAAGCGCATTGTCGATTACAAAGGGGTTATTGCCGGAGAAGCCATTCTAGGGGTGAACGTTTTCAAAGATATGTTTTCAGGAATTCGTGACTTTGTGGGTGGACGTTCTGGCACCTACGAGAAAGAACTGGAAAAAGCACGTAACTACGCGTTCAAAGAGTTAGAACAGAAAGCGATTGAAGCGGGTGCCAACGCGGTGGTAGGCGTAGATATTGATTACGAAGTCTTGGGAACAGGTAATGGCATGTTGATGGTCTCTGCTAGTGGCACGGCAGTGGTGGTTGCTTAACTGAATCACTCGCTAAATCATGCGATTACCTAGAAAAACGCCCCTTAGCTGAATCGCTAGCTAAGGGGCGTTATTGTATTCGCTGCCAAACTAGGCTTGAATATCTCTAACTCGCACGATCTTCTGGCTCAGAAATCATGGCATCAAAAGAGGCAATTCGAGCCAAAAACTCTTTTCTATCTTTAGGCATTATCGAACTTGCCATCGGTAAGTTTGCCTTCATCGCATCGACGGCGCGACCACGAACCAATACTTCAAAGTGCAAGTGCGGGCCAGTAATACGGCCAGTTGCACCCGATAATGCTATTTTCTGACCTCGCTTAATTTGCTGACCTTTCTTAACGAGGAAGCGACTCAAGTGAAGATAACGTGTCGTGTATACGCTGTTATGTTCAATCACCAAATATTTCCCGGCATAAGGGTGATCACGAAGCGCTACAACACGGCCATCACCCGTTGAGTACACCGGAGCGCCCACTGGCGTCGCAAAGTCAGTACCATTGTGTGGCGAGATTCGCCCAGTTACTGGGTGTCTCCGTTTAGGGTTGAACGATGAGGTAATTCTTCGGAATTTTCTGTCTACAGGGTATCTATTGAATGCTTGCTCTAGGCTATTACCCTCTCTGTCATAAAAAAGACCATCTGGTGCTAGAAAAGCTGCGACTTCTCGGTTTCTTAATTGAATTGAGATACCTTGAATTTCTGTTTTACCCGTTAGGTGATCATCCGTGTACTGCTCTTTGACCAATACATTGAAGCTATCACCAGCTCTCAGCTCTCGAGCGAAGTTGACTTTGTCTTTTAGTGTGCGGGTGATATTGGCTATCTGGTTAGTAGTTAACCCCGCTTTGTAGGCTGACGTTGAAAAGCTACCATGCACACTGCCAGCATAAAGTTTTTCCTTCCACTCGCCTGGTATCTCATGGAACTGATAGCTGAAGCTTCCATCATCATTTCGAGTAAAGGCTGCTTGCTCAACCAAACTCTCGTGATAAATCAGCTCCACAAGCTGTTTAGAGTCACCATCCAGAAGCAACTCTAGATGATCACCAGGTTTTATTGTGTCCAATTTCAAAGACTCAAGATCTGCTTCCATCACCTTTTGAACCGTTCCATAAGGCAGTTTCCATGACGAAAATATGTTGCTTAGCGTGTCGCCGACTTTCACAAAATAATGGACTTTAACGAGAGAGTTGGAACCCGATTGCGAATGCACCTTGGCCACATCACTCGATTGAGAATCTTGATAAGGTGTTATTTTGATAGAGACTTCTTGTACTGGTTCTGAATGAAAAGAGAGCAAAGTAGCAAGAGAAAATGCGCTGATCGCAATAATGATCAGGCCGGAGCGGAGAAACTTCATAAAATATTTAACGGTTTATAACGATGAACTCATTCAAACGTTATAACATAACAATTTAGTTTATTGAACAAGTGAAATGTAAGAAACCGTTCTGTAAATCCAATAAAAAGATGATGGGCTAATAAAGCCCATCGCCTTTCAAATATTACTCTTCGAAAAGAGCCTCAAATCGTTCTAAACCTCTTAGCATCTCAAAATCAGGCTCTTCAGCTAGTAGCTCTCTCATAGAACCACTTGTTTCAATCGAACGCTCTAAATCATCGATAGCTTGACCTTCTGCACCTAATCTAGCGTAAGCACAAGCGCGTTGGTACAGGGCATGAGCATTTTGATCATCTACCTCAAGTACGCGGTTGCACAGACTCATCGCCCAATGGTATTCCCGCATGTCCATTGCAGCATCCGCTTTGTGTGTCAACGCTTCCAAGTCACCCGGACGAACCTTCAAAATTTCATCATAAGTTTCAATTTTTTGTTCAGCAGTCTGGGCATTTTGCGCTCTCAGCCATAAATTGTGAATCTCATTGATGATCTCAATCTCTCGGTTGTTCTCCGATATGATTCTGGTCTTACGCTTAAGGTCCCTTTCAAGAAGGTTAAATTTCTTTTCATAATCTTGAGCAATCGAATTCAGCCGCTGGTCGGCCATTTCTTTGGTGGTATGTTTGAGCTCTTTAAGTGATTGCCACCCCACCAACGCAATGAGTGAAGCAACACCTGCAATAATGTAGAAGAAATACGTCACGGTGACATTCGCATAGTTGAGCGACTTGTCGGCAACAGACAGTTCACGATCGGTCATCTGTATAGTTAGGCGTCTCTCAAGATCTTGTTGTTCCATTCGCAACTGCTTCAACTCATCTAGGATGTAGCGCTCCATCAGTGGTCGGTCTACATACTCTTTGTCTGAGTATTTAACTTCCTCGCTTGCAAGGCTCATGGTTGTTACCAGTGAGAACACTGCAATCAATAGAATTCGAAGCATTTATACTTTCCTTATATGTCTTATCTTTGTGTCACTGTATCTCGTTATGGCAATACAAGCTAGGGAGTCAGATGATTTACTGTCTCGGCATTGGAATTAACACTCTAAAACATCATTGATAATTATAAAACACTTGAAGCAACATCATTAATTTCTAACTAATAAAAATGCCCAGTATTACTGTTCTATATAATTAATTCGTGATGCAAATATACCGATGATTGATTTATAGCATCCCGTGGAATCTTATATTTATAATAATTAAACCGAGGTTAATTTGAGTAATACGCGATACGATTTAATGAGCCGTGTACTGCACTGAGTCATGGCTTTCGTCATCATCTATGCAACAACCGCAGGGTATGTGATGCACTATGTCACTAGCCATCCAGAACTGTTTTCTTTTCTGTCTGTGCTTAATATGTCATTGGCAACCATTGCAACACCGTTGCTCATTGCACGTTATATTTGGAGCCATTTTCGCTCATCACCGGAGATGCCACTCTCAATCCCAAAGCGACAGCAGTGCGTTGCCAAACTGACTCACTCATTGATGTATCTAGTGATGTTCATGGTTTTTAGTTCCGGTTATTTGATGCTGAAAGAGCCTTATTCTCTATTCTGGTTAACGAACGTCAATAATCTAATTACCGAACCTTCAATCAACCACTTCTTTTTCTATTTACATAGTGCCAGTTGTATTGCCCTAGCCTGTTTAATTGTGCTGCATATCAGTGCCGCACTTAAACACCACTTTGTCTCTAGGAACTATGTATTGAAGATGATGCTCTAGATTCAGAGAATTCAACACGGTTTGCACAAACAAAAAAGGTTCATCGCGG
>NZ_JBFRNU010000068.1:0-25241 GCF_041471145.1 Vibrio sp. 10N.261.54.A5
GGAAAGCCGCGATGAACCTCAAAAAAGCCCCGAGCAACTTAATACTCGGGGCTTTTGTCTTTATTCTTCTGCTTTAAAATAGCTTCGTTAAGAACCTGCTACTCAGCAAAAAAACAGTATTCAACAAGAATCGACTAAGAATACACAACGCTCGCTGTTTTCTGTTCAAGTTCAACGGGAGAGCTCCAAGAAATCACTTTTTCATTCACTTGGCTGCCACATGGTGCGTTCCAAACTTGCTCTAGTTCTTCTTTGCCACCAATCGCCTGATAAAAAGCAATCGCTTGGTGGTTCTCAGACATCACCTCTAGGTAAAGCCCTGAGTCCGAATAGTATTGCTGCAACCACTTCGACAATTCAGACAACAGACGCTTGCCTACACCTCGTCCACGATAATTATTATCTACATGTAACGCATCGATGAACGTACCACGCTCAAAGTTGTGATTACCGAACGCGCAGACAAAACCAACCAGTAAACCGCCTTCCTCAAGCAATAAAACATGTTGGTTGAAAGGAGGATTAATCAAACGAGTCTGCCAAATAACAGATCTGTCCTCCAAAACATCATGTTCTAGGTAATCATCAGCAAGAATGCCACGGTAATATAGCTTCCAGCTATCCGCGTGTAATTGGGCAATCCGCTCATAATCTTTATATTCAGCTACCTTAATTTCCATTTATTAGCCCTTAGTACTTCCATTTATGACTTGCTACTACATTTCACACTACCTTTATACAATATTTAAGCAAAACATACTAATACACGTTTACACTTTCAATATTGACTTACACGTGTACGCTGATATTCTAGCGCACAGATGTAAGCCCAATGGAAATTTGCTAATGAATAGTGCCGACAAACAATCTACAAAAAAGCCGCCATTAATCTGGCTCAATATTTTTGTGTTCTCTTTTAGTATGCTGCTTGCTGTTGTAGCGGCTCCCGTTTATGGCTACTTTTTTGGCTATGGCATGGAGCACTGGATATGGCTAGCAATCTGCTTTACGTTCTGTAACCTTTCAATCACGACAGGTTATCACCGCTTATGGTCACATAAAGCGTTTGAAGCGCATTCAAGCCTAAGATTCCTGTTTGCATTAGGTGGTGCATTTGCCCTGCAGAACAGCGCGCTACACTGGTCTTCTGATCACCGTGTTCACCACAAGCATGTCGATAACAACGACAAAGACCCATACTCTGCAAAACGTGGATTTTGGTACTCACACATTGGCTGGATGATTCGTAATTACAGCACCTCAATGTACGAAAACTACGAAAACTGCCGTGACCTTAAAAAAGATAAGATTGTTATGTGGCAGCACAAGCACTATGTTCTGTTAGCATTACTAATGAATTTCGGTGTTCCTATCGCTTTAGGCGTGATTTACGGTGACGTGATTGGCATGTTGTTAATCGTAGGTGCAGTTCGTTTGGTACTTAACCACCACACAACATTCTTTATTAACTCTCTTGCTCACATCTGGGGTAGCCAACCTTTTACTGACAAAAACACAGCGCGTGATAACGGTGTGTTAGCAGTACTCACTTTCGGCGAAGGCTACCACAACTTCCACCACATCTTTGAGAACGACTACCGTAACGGCATCTACTGGTGGCAATACGATCCAACAAAATGGTTGATTAAGAGTGCTTCGTTGATGGGACTGGCAAGTAAGCTTAAGAAAACCCCTCAAGCTCGTATTGAGAAAGCTGAAGCGTCAATGTTACTTAAACGCACCCAGCAAAAAATCATGCATCGTGCCGACAAGCAACAAATCGCAGAGAAGCTTCAACAAGAGTTTGATGCTCTAGTATCAAACATGAACGAATATTACGAAGTTAAAAAACAGCTACTTGAAAGCAAGCGCGAAGACGTTGTGAAGAAGTACGAACACTCTGTTCTTAAGGTTCGTTATCAGCAAATCAAAATGAATTTCGAACAACAGAAGAAAAATTGGGCAATGACGGTTGAGCAATACGCTTAAGGTAAGACAGTACGCTTAACACCCCAGTAACAACACAGTTTGATTCTTATTCAAAAGCCCTCATATTGCTATGAGGGCTTTTTTTAATAAGCATAACCTACTCGGCTCTGGCCCTATGCTCTCGAGTTTGAATTGTGGATGGTAAGAACCATAGTTATTGGATTTCAGAACTCTTTCTTCATTCTGAATTTATACTTATATTACTTAAACTTACCGAGTTTAAAGCGAAGGAATTGAAAATGAGCAAACTGACTATTATTGCAACGATCGTCTCTAAAGAAGACAAAACTGAGCTTGTAAAAGCTGAGATGATTAAATTGATCGATAAAACCCGTGTTGAAGACGGCTGTATTAACTACGATCTGCACCAAGATAACAGTAACCCTGCTCACTTCGTTTTTCATGAGAACTGGGAGTCTGAAGTTCATCTAGAGAAACACTTAGCGAGCCAACACATCGCTGACTACATGGCTGCGACTGAAGGTTGTATTGAAACCTTTGTGCTTAATAAAATGACGCACATTGCCTAACCAGTCACTCAGTACTAATTCAATAAAAAGCCCTGCTCTGATCGCAGGGTTTGTCTTTTCTACAAGCTTATATCTGCTCATTCTAATAATGAAAAAACCCGCCAGAGTAGCGGGTATGGTCAATAATCATGACTGTCAAAGACAGATAGGTAACAACCATCAATCCAATATTGAGTACCACTTTACAGTGGCACTCTGACATTTCTTTTGCTGATCGCTAGCACGGGGGCACTAGTTAAAAGCACGAGCCAAAATGCCATTCCCTTGATATTGGTAAACACTTGAATTACTACTTACAAAGACCGATTCTCCGGGCTTAAGAGAAACTGACCGCCCTTCTGAAGTGACGGTCGCCTCTCCTTCCACACAGAACAAGATCTCCGCGCTACGTAGATACTGTGACTTGCTCTCATCAGTCGCAGACAAGATATCAAAGCCAAAGTCATCCACTGGAATCGGATAACTCATCTTGCCCTCTTTCAATACAGGCTTAAGGCGGATATCTTCTGGCTTAATCGGCTCAAAGATTGTGTTGTCGATAAGCTCAGGGACATCGATATATTTGGGAGTGAGACCGGCACGCAGCACATTGTCTGAGTTTGCCATAATCTCTAAACCCGTACCTTGAACATAAGCATGTGGGGTTTCTGCGAACAGGAACATCGCTTCACCGGGCGCCAGCTCAACCGTGTTAAGCATTAATGGCGCAAATAAGCCAATATCACCTGGATAATGCTGTTTGAATTCGATGCTGTATTGAAGAGCTTCACGCCCCATGACCGTTTTGGCTGGTCGCGCATGTGCAGCATAAAGCTCATTAAGCGCAGACGCTTTGCGGTCACCTTCAAGAGACATAATGGCGCTAAAGAACGACTTCAAAGAATCACTGTCGGCATTGGCTTTTAGTACATTAAGCTCAATCGCTAACGAAGGAATATCCGCTTCTTCGAACAAGGCAATAATGTCGTCGATTGGACGAAAGCCATTCATCGCTTTGTAGAAGGTCAACGCATAAACCAACTCAGGTTTATGGTTTGGATCTTTGTAGTTGCGATTAGACGCATTCAAAGGGATACCAAGTGCATTCTCACGCTCAAAACCTAATTCTGATTTTCGCTTGTTCGGGTGAACCTGAATCGATAACGGTGTTTCAGCGGCCAACACCTTAAACAAGAAAGGCAATTCACCGAAACGAGCCGCCGTGTATCCGCCTAAGACATCGATTTTGTTTTCATCAATCATGTGAGAAAGCGATTCACCGGTATCGCCTACCTTTGAACAACCATTTGGATGAGCACCCATCCAAATTTCTGCTTGAGGTTCCTGGTTTGGGTTCACAATACCAAACAATTGGTTAATGGAGTCTTTGCTTCCCCATGCGTAGTTTTGAATAACGTTGTCGAGTTTAAATAGAGACATAATTACTTCTCATTAAAAATCTGGCTGCCAAGCTTGAGCGTGGCGGCGATATTACGGGCAGTGCGAGTCAGGTTTTGATTCGCTTCTGATAAAACTTGGTCTAAAGACTGAGGTGAACGTACGGTTCCAAATAAGCTAGACATTGAGCCGTAAAGTTTTTCAACGTCTTGCCCCAAAGAGCCCGCAATTCCAATGGTTGGAATACTCAACTTTTGAGCTCGCTGAGCGATGCCGAAAGGTGTTTTACCTTGCAGGGTTTGGTTGTCCATCTGCCCCTCTCCGGTCACGACCAGTGAAGCACCTTCAAGAACCTTATCTGCATCCAAGGCATCTAATACCATCTCAATACCCGCTTTAATTTGGATATTGAATGCAAGACTTAACCCCAGAGGTGTACCACCAGCAGCACCAAATCCAGCTGTGTCGCGATGATTAGTACCCGTATGTGCTTGAGCGATATCGGCAAAGTGCCCGATCGCAGTATCAAGTTGTTCAACTTGAGCTTTTGATGCGCCTTTTTGCGGACCAAACACAGTACTGGCTCCGCTTTCGCCACATAATGGATTATTCACATCACACGCAACCACGAACGTCACTTCTTTGCATCTAGGGTGCAGTCCTTCAAGATCGATGCTTGCTAACCGGCTTAATTCGGCGCCGCCACCAGATAGCTCGTTGCCTTGCTTGTCTAATAACTTGCCTCCCAACGCTTGTAAGATGCCAGCACCTGCATCATTGGTTGCGCTGCCGCCCAAACCAATAATGATTTGTTCAACACCTTGATCTAGTGCATCTTTGATCAATAGCCCAGTACCAAACGAAGATGCGGTTAACGGTGCTCTTTCTTCTACGGTTAATAGGTCTAAACCCGATGCTTGAGCAAATTCCACCAAGGCAGTTTTTACGTTGGCGCCATCAACAGTCTGTTCCAACGAAGCCCAATAAGCCGTACATTCACGCCCGATTGGATCCGTCGTGTGCAGCCGTTGCTTCTTACCATTGAGCGCCTCTAGCAACACGTCTACCGTGCCTTCTCCGCCATCGGCGAGTGGCATTTTCACAAACTCTGCGTAAGGGAAAACATCGGCAAATCCACGCTCAATGCAAGACGCAACTTGATGAGCGTCGAGTGATTCTTTAAATGAATCAGGGGCAATTACAATTTTCATTGTCGTTCACCATTCCCGCCCACCAAGGTGAGCGGGTTATCGAAATTAGAATTTGATTTGGAATGTTTTTGCTTGGCAAGGTGCTATCTGGCCGAACTCTTCAGATGCTACATCACCTTCGCGTACGCGCTCGTCCATGCTTGTCTCTTTCCAGCTTGAAACCGCTTGAGTAAAAGAGATTGAATCCGATACTGAACCCGATTCTGCCGGGTTGTAGACACGCATGATCAGTGCATCTTCGTCTTCCGCTTTCTTCAGCACACTCAACACCGCGCCTGATTGTTGCTTAGACAGAAGGCTAAAACTCATAGGTAGGTTCTGCTCACCCACGTTGAGCTTCATCGCGTTGTAAGGGATCTTGTTGTAGCATTCGATTTGAGTGACATTGTCACGTGCTTGCGCCATGATGTTCGCGTCAATATGGTTACCAGAGAAACCGCACAACGTGAATTCACACACTAACTTACCGCGCACTTGCGAATCTGGTGTCGGAATCTTGATGCCTGATGGACGGCCTGGGCGAAGCAATAGCTCTTCTTTACCCAACACGCCGATACCACGGAACAGTGTCAGTGCGAAGGTATCTCGGTTTTCGTCACCTTGAGATGCAATCACCTCAAATTCACGTAGACCATTCGACATAATCGCCATGCCCGCTTTGCCGTTTTCTAATGCAGCAAAGTTCATCAGTTGGTAAACCGGAACCGGTGCTTCTTTCCACTTCTCTTCTTCCCAAACCGCCATAGCAGGGTCATTGGTTGGTCGAGTAATACAACCGAACTGGTTGTCTGCAACCACAGTTTCAGAAACGAATGGCGTTGGTACTAAGACACGTACACGGTGGTCGTCGGCTTGGTTGTCTAGTTCCATACGTACTTCAATGCGGCGAGAACCTTGCTTCAATACCACTTGGCATTGCGCTTCAACGAATCCGTTTTGACCCGTGCGTTCTTCACGCTCTGCAAGGTTTGCAGGTACGTTCATTCGGAAAGCGATGTTCGCTACCGATTGGAAGCCTTGGTGGTCAATCGATGTTTCGACTGGGAACTCGTCTGAATACAGTAACCATTCTTGACGAGATGGAGAGTAATCGTACTCATCACCGTCATCAGAACCGTCTTCCAAACGAAGTACTTGGTCGAATACTTGCTCTGTCTCTTTATCGAAAATAGTCAGAGTACCGTTGTCGTTTACATTGATTCGGTAGTACTCGTTCTCTAGTAAGTAGTCTTTTTGTTCTGCAACTTTTACTGCACCCTTCTCGTTACCTTGGATGTGTAACGTGGTGAAGCCCATCGCTGGCACAATGCGTTTGATTTGAATATCAAACTCCATGAACGGGTCGTAGTTACCGTAGTGAACGATTTGACGGTCTACTTTACCCGGGTCAATTTGGCGCTTGTCTTGAATGAAGTACTCAACTAGGTTTTCGTTTTCATCAAAGATAGAGAACTCTTGAGCACGGATAGTGATAGTGGTGTTCACCACTTCTTCACGCTCGTACGGAGAAAGGTTAAACATCGCCAGTTTGTCGCAACCTTCGCGATCTGGCATGTGGTCAACAATCTTACGCTTGTAGAAGTGAATCAGGTTGGTCGCCATGTCGTCCGCAAGGATGTAACGGTTTAAGATTTCAGCGTGTACCTTGTCTGAACAACAGCAACCAATAGAGTCATGAGCGTGGTTCTTCATGCTCTCTTTCCACATTTTCTCAATCAAACCGTGGTGGTATTCAAAACCTAATGTCCAAGCGATAGACGCTAGCGGTTCTAAGATGTTTACAATCTTATTTTCGATTTCTGCGTGGATCAGTTTGATATCCATACGCGTAGAAGAGATCGTACGGTGAACACGCATGTATTTACCGTCGTTGAACTCGCCTTTAATTGTGTCGAGTTGGTCGCGCGCCGCTTCTACTTTCTCGAACACTTCTTCGTAACGGCTCATTGAGAATTCACGATCTGGGTAGATTTCGCGAAGCTTGTCCATTACTTCAAAGATGTCTTTTTGAATCGGCATTTGGTCGTGGCCGTTCGGTAGCAAGATATCTTTAGTCACCGATGGCTTTTCTAGCACTGGGAAGTACTTATCTAAACGAGCACGCAAGCCTTCTTCGTCTTGTGGAAGGTATTTACCAATCGCGTAACCCAGTGGAAGCACTTGTGCAGTCACTTCACTGCCGTCATTAGACTGCCATAAGAATTCTGTTTCATTCGTGCCATGACGCTCTGAACAACCACGCCAGAACATTGCACGCGTGATGTCGAAACCGTTATAGATCATCGGCAGTTGAGAACTCATGCTGAATGAATCTGGTAGGTAACCGATCTTCATTGCATCGCCAAATTTCATACAGTCACGAATGCCATACATCATGTTACGTACAATTGACTCACCAGAAACTTGCATTGTGTCGGTTTGAGAATACCAAGGGCCAATAATAAGCTTGCCCGCTTCAACCAATGCTTTTACGCGTTCTGTGTTCTCTGGTTTGATTGCGAAGTAATCTTCTAGAACGGCTGTTTGACCATCTAGAACGTAGTATTTGTATTCTGGATCACTCTCCAGACGGTTCATGATTTCTTCCATGTTGTTCACAAGAAGAATGCGAGACTCTTCTGTTGTGAAATACCATTCACGATCCCAGTGCATGTGAGGAGTAATATGTACGCGTGATGTAGTCATAATCATTTACCTAAATGTGTCGCTTCGAGTAAATCTAAAATTCGAACTCAAATACGACTAAATTAAAGTTTTTCAAGGGGTTAAAATTGGCTGCCACTAAATTTAGGGTGCAGAAAACCACGCCCAGAATCTGTGTGAATAAAACCGTAAGGAGCACAGGTATTTAGGACAGCCAGTTGTTTGTTATTTTTTATATATTGATTTCGCAGTGAGTTAGGAGCTAACTCAAAATTCAGTTAGTTCTGTGTTGCAGTACTTGCTTCAAACTTACCCTTTTTTACAGCGTGACCACGCCACATCAGAAGAGTAACAGTTGAAATCACTGTGCCGACAATCGCAGCACCGAACCAGATTGCAGCAGCAGAGAATGCGCCCAAACCTGAATCGTGTAACAAGAAGATAGAGAAAATACCTGCACCCGGAGTCGATAGACCGATACCTGCCGCACCAACCATCGCGCCTGTAACCACAGAGCCTAGTAGGAATGAACCGATTACACGGATTGGATCTTCAATCGCCATTGGGATTGCACCTTCGGTAATACCCGCTAGGCCAAGTAGCCATGTAGATTTACCGGTTTCAATCTCAAAGTCTTTGAATAGGCGTGGAGCAATCATGGTTGAAGCCGTTACGGTGAACGCCGATACCATTTTTACTGAACCAAAGATTGCGTATGGGCCATAAACACCGTTCGCCATTGCACCTAAACAGAATGCGTAAGCGGCTTTGTTTACCGGACCACCTAAGTCGAATGATACAAAAAGACCAAGAATCGCACCCAATAACAGCGCATTGGTGCCAGACATACCGTTCAACCAGTCCGTTAGACCTTGGTTTAGGAACGCTACAGGTTTACCTATAACAAATAGCATCAAGCTACCTGCCACCAAAGTACCGATCACCGGATAAAGGTAGAAAGTAAGGAAACCGTTAAATGCAGGGCCTAAGCGAACATGCTCTTTTACCCAACGCATTACGTAACCCGCAATCAAACCACCAACAACACCGCCTAGGAAACCAGAACCAATGATGTTTGCGGCAATACCCGCAGCAAAACCAGGACCAAGTGCCGGTTTGTCGGCTAATGAGTATGCTGTGTAAGCTGCCAGTACTGGCACCATTAATGTACCTAATAGGCCGCCACCTAATTTACGATACATCCACAGCCAAGAATCTTTTGTTGCGTAAAGCTCTTGCAGGTCAAAAATTTGCGCGATAAGAACAGCAACCGCAAGAACAGTACCACCAGCAACGATAAGAGGAACTGCGTAAGAAATACCAGAAAGCAGCGCTTGTTTAAGCTCAGTTTTCAGTGGCAGTTTTTTCGGTTTGTCATCAGTAGCCACTGTGCGTTCTGCACCGTTACCTTTTTTCGACTCTTCAATCGCTTCATTTAGAATGCGTTCACCGTGTTTAATCGGTTCTGCAACTGGCGTTTCAACACGAGGGATTCCGTTAAAACGATCCACTTCTTTAATCGCGACTTCAGCAGCAAAAACACACGCCACAGCATTGTTTAATTGCTCAGCCGTCAAACGATCTTCAATGCCATTTGCGCCCTGCTTTTCAACATGAACCTTGTAGCCAAGCTTTTTGCCCGCTTTTTCAAGGTATTCTGCAGCCATATAGGTGTGAGCAATGCCTGCAGGGCAAGCAGTAACACATACAATTGTCGGCGCATTTGTATCTAAGTTGTCTTGTTTTTCTTCTTGCTGATTATCGCCATCAAGAAGCGCGAAGATTTCATCAGCGGTTGTTGCTTTTAATACTGCTTCACGAACATCGTCATCAACCAATGTGGTTGTCAGTTCGGTCAGCAGGTGCATGTGGGTAGAACCCGCTTCTGCATTTGGAATGGCAATTAGGAAGATAAGATTCACATCTTCGTCTTCATCTAGGCCTTTCCATTTCATGTCTTCTTTCAATGTTGCAACAGCGAAACCAGCTTCTTTAACCGCGTCAGTCTTGCCGTGCGGTACTGCTAGGCCTTCGCCAAGCGCTGTCGGGCCTTGCTCTTCACGAGCAAATACTGCATCAAGATACTCTTGTTTGTTGTGCAGTTTGCCTTGCTGATTCAGTTGGTCAGCAAGTGCGTAAATCGCTTCTTCTCGACTGCTAAACGTAGTTTGCAGATTTACGAGCGACTTATTCGTTAGAGTAGTAAGTTTCATAACCTTTGTCCCATAGTCACAGATTAGTACGACAGTCGTCCCTGTCGACGAGATGAATAATACAACCTCAAGACATTTAATCCGTGATCACGATCTCATCAATACATATTTGTATTTAATTTGTATTTAAAACTGTATTGGTAAATCCTTTAAGAAAGCTTGTTATGTATCGTTTAATTTGTATTATATGTACTACAAAACGCCGATACGATGCTCACACTAACCTTTAAAGCAAAGCTTATATAGAGCAAATTTACGTATTTAAGGTACAGGTTGTTAATCAAAGTCTAGTTGTCCTAGCGCACAAATGAGGCAAAAATGGCAAGACTCCCTATGTATCGCCAAATCGCCGATGCAATAAGAGAAAAGATCAGTTCTGGAGAATATAAAGTTGGAGAAGCACTCCCAACGGAAGCGCAATTGCGTGAAGTATTCTCGGTAAGCCGCGTAACGGTTAGGCAAGCACTGAAACTACTGATCGAAAACGATGAGCTTGAAAGCGTTCAAGGCAGCGGCACTTACGTAAAAGAGAACAAGATCAATTACGACATCTACAAACAGTCGAGCTTTCAAGAAAAGTGGGCGCATTTGGATGTGGTTACACACAGTGAAGTTCTGGCCTTCGAAATGAAGCCGTGTTCTTTGGCGATGTCTGAACATTTAGATATCAAAGAAGGCGAATTGGTTTTCTACGTAAAACGTGTTCGTTTCATAGACAACAATCCAATCACGGTTGAAGAAACTTGGTTACCTGTTGCTCTATTCCCAGATCTCACCTATCAAGTGATGCAGACATCAAAATACGACTTTATTGAGAACACCAAAGGCATGGTGATTGATCGAAGTGAGCAGGAATTGGTACCGATTCTTCCGCCTGAAGACGTTGCTAAACAGTTAGGTATTGACCCAGCTCAGCCTATCATTGAAAAACGTACTCGCGGTTACCTCGCCAATAACACTGTATTTGAATACAGCCGCAACTACTTCACGTCTAACGATTACCGATTCACTTTGGTCGCAAGACGCCAGAGATAATGCTCATCAGCGAGTTTCGATAATAGCAAAATGACCAACACAGAGAGCGCCTTGTTCTCTGTGTTTCTATGCTGTTAACTCAATCATAAAACCAACTTTCCTACCCAAATATTCCTAAACCAATATCAAGTAACCTCACGAAAGATCATTCACATTCATTTAAATACTGTTCTGGCGCTTTGAACATAAACTAAGCACCCATTAACCAACACAGTTTTATACACACGCTCCCTAGCAAAGCTGCCTCTATTTCTCATCGCGTTCTCTATGCCCGTATTTGGAGAAGAGGTTGAAGAAGTAGTACTCGAGGACGAAGTCGTATTAAATGAAGGTTCTGAGTTAAACGAAGAAGCTGAAGAATCGCCTTATTATAACTTGTGTTTTAGCGCTTACTTATGGAAAGTAAGTAGGCGTTAAACATAAGTAATCTTTAAATGTAAGTAAGCTTAAAAGCTAAGATTCTCACCTCTTTACTCCGATAAATACCCACTTCGTTACACGTTTCCTTCCAAAGTACAAAAAATACTCGCGATTTATAAAATAACACCACCATATGCAAATAGAACAACCAAAGGTGATCCAAGTTATATTCTAACAAGCCACAAAATTTGTTTATTAACATCTAAACAACAGTAGTTATTCACGATTTACAACCACAATTAACATCGAAAAAAATGTTTGTCTTAGATCATATCAACCTCAACTATGCCTCGTGCCACAGTGCAGTTTTCTGTACATTCATTGTCATATTCTGAAACACTTTCTTATATTTTTTAAACTTTGTGGAGATTTCTATGTTAGAGCTCTTGATCGGATTAGTGATTACTATTGCTGTTGGTTACTTTATTGTAAAAGGCTATAAAGCGGCGGGTGTATTACTAACTGCTGGCCTTGCCCTACTTCTTATCACCGGCCTTATTGGTCACACAGTCTTACCAGCTAAGGTAGCTTCAACAGGTAACATGGTTACCGACTCACTAGAATTTGTTAAATACATGCTTCAGTACCGCGGGGGCGGCCTAGGCATGCAAATCATGCTTCTTTGTGGTTTTGCTTCTTACATGACGCACATTGGTGCTAACAACGTGGTAGTGAAACAGTTCTCTAAACCGCTTGCTGCGATCAAATCTCCCTATGTACTTCTTGTTGCGGCTTACATCGTAGCGTGTCTGATGTCTCTAGCAGTAAGTTCTGCAACGGGTCTTGGTGTGCTATTGATGGCAACCCTATTCCCAATGATGACGGCAATGGGTATTTCTCGCCCAGCGGCAGTTGCAGTTTGTGCGTCACCTGCAGCCATCATTCTTTCACCAACGTCTGGTGATGTGGTTATCGCGGCAGAAAAATCAGGCATGTCTCTTGATGTGTTTGCTGTTCAAACGGTACTGCCTGTTTCTATCTGTGCGATCATCGTGATGGCGGGTGCGGCTTTCTTCTGGAACAAATACCTAGATAAGAAAGAAAACACACCAATGGAAAAAGTAGACGTTTCTGAAATCGAAACAACGGCGCCGGCTTTCTACGCTGCACTTCCATTCCTACCTATCATCGGCGTTTTCCTATTCAACGGTCGTACGATTCCAGGGCTTTCACTTGATATCTACACTATTGTGGTAGGTTCTATCTTCGTAGGCGCAGTTATCGATTACGTTGTTAAGAAGTTTGACGGCGAGAAAACACTAGAAGATCTAGACTCTTGCTACCAAGGCATGGCTGACGCGTTCAAAGGCGTGGTAATGCTGTTGGTTGCGGCGGGCGTATTTGCTCAAGGTCTAATGTCTATCGGTGCAATTGATAACCTAATCGGTCTTGCCGAATCTGCAGGCGCAGGCGGCATCGCATTGATGCTTATCCTCACAGGTCTAACGGTTGCTGCGGCAATTGCGACAGGTTCAGGTAATGCACCTTTCTATGCATTCGTAGAACTGGCTCCATCATTAGCGGCGAAAATGGGCTTGAACCCAGCGTTCCTAATCATCCCAATGCTTCAAGCATCGAACCTAGGTCGTACAATTTCACCAGTATCTGGCGTAATCGTAGCGACTTCTGGTATGGGTAAAATCAGCCCATTTGAAGTCGTAAAACGTACGTCTGTACCCGTAATCTGTGGTCTTATTACGGTTATCTTCGGTACGCTTGTATTGGTTCCAATGTCGGCGTAAGCCTTAAGTTTCTAATCTCAAAGAACGAAGAACAAACGAACACCAATACTGAATATAAAATGCGTAAACAAAAAGGCGCTGAACTTAATAAGTTCAGCGCCTTTTTTAATGTCACTTTCTCAACATCGTTAAAACTATCGAGACATGTACAAAATGTATAAACAGTCAGGCTTGAAATAGTGTTATCTCAAAGGAACAAGCCCTACTTCATTTCACCATAGCGTTCTAGATACAGAACCGTTGCAGCGGTACGGGAAGGCACTTGCAGCTTTTTCAACAAGCTTTTCATATGTACCTTAACTGTCGATTCAGAAATAAACAGGTGATCGGCGATCTGCTTATTACGGTAACCTTTCGCGACTTCTTGAAGGATCTGCATTTCACGTTCAGTCAGTTGTTCGAAGATATCATTGCGGCTTCCAGCATCATTTAGGTAACGAGCAACCACACTGCTGTAAGCCTTGTCACCGCTGTGTGCTTGCTTAAGCAGTTCAATTAACTCATCGGGTTCAGTGTCTTTCAACAAGTAGCCATCAGCGCCTGCTTTTACAATCGCTTCAATGTCTGCAGGGCTATCAGAAACCGTTAGAATAACAATGTTTGCGCTAGAACCGTCAGTACGAAGTGCTTTCAAGGTATCTAAACCAGACATGCCCTTCATATTGAGATCCAAAAGGATCAAATCAGGTTCTTCTTCATGAGCAAGAGCAACCGCTTCAGTGCCGTTACTTGCTTCTGCAATCACTTCGAATTCGTCTTCAAAGCTCAGTAATTGGCTTATACCTCTGCGCATCAATGGATGATCATCAACCAGCATTACTTTACAAATCGTCAACTTTAACTTCCTTCAAACTTTTATATTTCAATATGACTGTACAGCCTTCACCTTGCGCCGCTTCAATCGTCAAGTCGCCATTCAGTCTTGCCGCACGCTCCTGCATAATGCTCATCCCGTAGTGGTTCACCTTGGAACTACTTGAGTCAAAGCCATCTCCATTATCTTTTATCACGACTAATACTTCACCGTCCTCATCGATACAGCATACATCTATCAAGTCGGCATTGGCGTGTTTTATTGCATTTATTGTTGCTTCACGAATCAATTGAAGCAAGTGAACCTGACTATGCGCATCAAGCTCGATCGATGAGAGATTATTAGTGAGGTTAATCTTCGCATCGGTTCTCTCGCTGAGCGCCTCAAGCATGGTACTTAAGGCGTCTCCAAAGTTGCCCTCTTTAATGGTCAACCTAAATGTGGTGAGTAGCTCTCTTAACTGGGTATAAGCGTCGGCTAAGCCGTTTCCGATCTCAGACGCGATTTGTTCAGATTGCTCTCGGTGCTGTTGCTCTGGCAGTTTGCCAATCACACGCTTTAATAGTGTAACTTGAATTTTCAAGTACGACAGTGATTGAGCCAATGAATCGTGGAGTTCACGTGCAATCGTGGCACGCTCTTCCATGATAATAAGCTGTTCAGCTTTCTTTTGAGCACGATTGTAGTAGATCGCTCTCGATAGCAGTTGAATGAAGCTTTCGATCAGAGCTTTAGTTGAGTGCCCGTGGTGATATGAACAGTATAAATAGCCGAGAATAAGTTCGTTATCGTCGAGTTTCATCTCAAACTTTTCGTAGTCTAAATTCGAATCGTAACCTTCATCCATAATCAATGAACGGCCTGAGTTATCGACAATCTCGAGCCTCAGTGATCCAATCCCTTCCAAGCTCACGAGATGCTGCAAGATAGCTCGGAAGTTTTCAGGAGCAATACGCGTCACCGTGAGCTCTTGTGACGAGTTATAAAGTGCCTGCAGCGACTGGTTCGCATTTTGCAGCTCAATCGTCTTTGCATCCACCACATCTTCAAGGTTTCGATAAAGCACGCCTAAATCTTTGGCCATCGAGTTGAAGGTTTTGGTCAAAATGCCCATTTCGTTGTTACTGGTCACCTTGAGTTCTACCTCGAAGTCGCTGTTTTTGATTCTTTGGCTCGCACCGACAAGAGCATGTAGCGGTTTAACAACCTGTTTACGTACAAAGTGAACAACAAAAAGAGATATGACCAGAATCCCACCAAGGCCGATACCACCAGCCCACGCTAACTTTATTAACTTGTCTTCAGAGAACTCTTGCAGCTTATAAACGAAGCCATCGATTTCAGCCACGAAGTTTTCAACCAACACGAGATAGTGATCGCGCTCTTCGCTATTCAAGACCTGTTTTAGCTCATGCCAACGGCCGATAATTAAATAGTAATCTTCTGTGATGTCTGTCGGAACATTCCAACTGACCAAATTGGTCATGGATGGCGAGTAAAGAGAACTTTCGAATTCACGAATATGAGATTCATAATCGACAGATTCTATTTGAATATCATGGGCTAAACGGTAGCTTTGCATTCGCATTGAACCGGCCACGTTAACCGCTTCCGCATCATTCAAACTTGAAGCCAAAGTAAAGATGGCAAAGCCAGTCGTAGCAACCGACAACAGCAGTATAGAGAGCAAAGATTTTGCTATCGTACTTGTTACAGATGAAACCGGTTTTATAAGCAAAAGTGCCTTCCTATTGATAAATGACTTGCCAGCGATATCGTATTGTCACACATCAAAAATCATAGCTCCATTCAATATGTGATCACTCGCTCCGTAATTTATTGATCTAAGACAATATATGCCCCCAATTAGCCCTTAGGGGGTATTTATACAATTGTTTCTAAAACTACACTACTTGTGAGGACTCATTACAAGATATTAATAGAATAATGACCTACAATTACAACATCTTAGTAACATCTATAGGTATCTAGTGGTAGATCTATCAAAACGCCGTCTTTTTTCTAGACGAAAAGTTGACTCAAGCCAGATTCGTTTGCCTTGGATTGACAGCCTAGAAAGCTTTACAGATGACTGTACTCGCTGCGGTAAATGCATCGAGAGTTGTGAGACTAAGATAATCATTGTAGGCGATGGTGGTTTTCCCACTGTAGATTTCTCTATTGATGAGTGTACGTTCTGCTATCAATGTGCAGATGTTTGTCCCGAACCCATTTTTAAGCCAAAGCAAGGAGAGCCTTGGCAAGCAAAAGCACAAATCTCTGATAAGTGTTTAGCGCAACAAAATGTTGAATGCCGAAGCTGTGGTGACATGTGTGAACCTATGGCCATTCAATTTGAACTTAGAGCAGGCAGTGTTGCTCTACCAAAAATCGAGTTAGATGAGTGTAGCGGTTGTGGGGCCTGCGTAGCAATTTGCCCTACTTCGGCTATTCTTGTGAGTAATGCATAAAACAAAAATAACGAGAGCAATTTATGGCACTAAATGAAGTGCATATATCAAGTTTAGTCGTGCATGTGAGCCCTGAGCATCTAAATGAGATCAAAGCGGAGATCGATCAATTCGATAACGCTGAAATCTACGGAGATAGCCCTGAAGGCAAAATCATCGTGGTCCTAGAAACTGAAAACCAAGGTTTTGTAACGGACACCATCGAAGCAATAAACAACATTAAGAACGTTTTGGGGACAGCTTTGGTTTATCACCAAATCGAAACTGGACTCGACGAAACGGATTTAGAAACTGGAAGCAACAATTCTCAACTTGAGGGTGAAGTATGAAAATGACAAGACGTGCGTTTGTGAAAGCAAACGCAGCTGCATCAGCGGCAGCCGTTGCAGGTGTAACACTACCGGCAACAGCAACCAACCTGATCGCTAGCTCTGATCAAACAAAAATCACGTGGGATAAAGCGCCTTGTCGTTTTTGTGGTACGGGCTGTTCGGTACTAGTAGGTACTCAAAACGGCAAAGTGGTTGCGACTCAAGGCGACCCAGAAGCACCAGTAAACAAAGGCCTTAACTGTATCAAAGGCTACTTCCTTTCAAAAATCATGTACGGCAAAGACCGTCTAGAACAGCCTCTTCTTCGTATGAAAGATGGCGAGTTCCATAAAGATGGTGATTTCGCACCAGTATCTTGGGACAAAGCGTTCGACGTGATGGCTGAGAAATGGAAAGCATCTCTTAAGAAGAACGGTCCAACAGGTGTTGGTATGTTCGGTTCAGGCCAATGGACAGTAATGGAAGGCTACGCAGCCGTTAAGATGATGAAAGCGGGTTTCCGTTCAAACAACATAGATCCAAACGCTCGTCACTGTATGGCTTCTGCTGTAGTAGGCTTCATGCGCACTTTCGGTATTGATGAGCCAATGGGTTGTTACGATGACTTTGAACACGCAGACGCATTCGTACTGTGGGGTTCAAACATGGCAGAAATGCACCCAGTACTATGGACTCGTATTACAGACCGTCGTCTAAGCCACCCACACGTTAAAGTAAACGTACTGTCTACTTACTACCACCGTTCTTTCGAGCTTGCAGACACGGGTTACATCTTCAACCCTCAGTCTGACCTTGCGATCGCAAACTTCATCGCAAACTACATCATCCAAAACGATGCGGTTAACTGGGACTTCGTGAACAAGCACACGAACTTCAAGCAAGCAACGACAGACATCGGTTACGGTCTGCGTGACGATGATCCACTACAGAAAGCAGCCGCAAACCCTAACTCAGGCGAAATGACTGCTATCTCTTTCGAAGACTACAAAGCGTCTGTTGCTGAATACACAGTTGAGAAAGCGTCTGAAATGTCAGGTGTACCTCAAGAAGACCTTATCAAGCTGGCTAAGCAATATGCCGATCCAAACATCAAAGTAATGTCACTTTGGACTATGGGTATGAACCAACATACTCGTGGCGTATGGATGAACAGCCTTGTGTACAACATCCACCTTCTTACAGGTAAGATTTCTACTCCAGGTAACAGCCCATTCTCACTAACTGGCCAACCGTCAGCGTGTGGTACAGCGCGTGAAGTTGGTACATTCGCTCACCGTTTACCTGCCGATATGGTGGTTGCTAACCCTAAACACCGTAAAATTGCAGAAGATATCTGGAAACTTCCAGAAGGCACCATTCCACCGGTACCCGGCGCTCACGCTGTTCTTCAAGACCGTATGTTGAAAGACGGTAAAATCAACGCTTACTGGGTAATGTGTAACAACAACATGCAAGCGGGTCCAAACATCAACACTGAACGTCTGCCAGGTTACCGTAACCCAGATAACTTCATTGTATGTTCTGACCCGTACCCAACGGCAACAGCTCAAGCGGCTGACCTCATCCTTCCAACAGCAATGTGGATTGAGAAAGAAGGCGCTTACGGTAACGCAGAGCGTCGTACACAAGCATGGTACCAACAAGTGAAAACTGTAGGTGAAGCTAAGTCTGACCTATGGCAAATCATGGAATTCTCTAAGCGCTTCACTATTGAAGAAGTTTGGGGTGAAGAACTGGTTGCGAAAATGCCTGAGTACCGTGGCAAAACCATGTACGACGTGCTTTACAAAAACGGCAACGTTGATGCATTCCCACTGTCTGAAGCTCAAGAGCTTAACGACGATGCACAAGCTCAAGGTTTCTACGTTCAAAAAGGTCTATTCGAAGAATACGCAGCCTTTGGTCGCGGCCACGGTCACGATTTAGCACCATACGATCGCTACCACCAAGTTCGTGGTCTACGTTGGCCTGTTGTTGACGGTAAAGAGACACTATGGCGCTTTAAAGAAGGTTCAGATCCATATGCTAAGAAAGGTTCTGATTGGGACTTCTACGGCAAACCAGATGGTAAAGCACTGATCATCAATGCACCATACGAAGCGCCACCTGAAGTACCAAACGATGAATACGATATGTGGCTATGTACAGGTCGTGTTCTTGAGCACTGGCACACAGGTACTATGACTCGTCGTGTACCAGAACTTTACAAAGCAGTACCGGATGCACTTTGTTACATCCACCCTGCTGATGCTAAAGCTCGTGGTCTTCGCCGTGGTGATGAAGTTCTTATCGAAAACAAACGTGGTGAAGTACGCGTTCGTGTTGAAACTCGTGGTCGTAACCGTCCACCACAAGGCTTGGTATTCGTACCATTCTTTGATGCAAGAATTCTGATCAACAAGTTGATCTTGGATGCAACGGATCCTCTGTCTAAACAGACGGATTACAAGAAGTGTCCAGTTAAGATCACTAAGGTCGCTTAAGGACAATATGTTCTTACCACTTAGCTCGTAGATCTGACGTTTTTAATATTGCGACTGCTTTTTTCGTTACTTTTTGAAAGAAGTAGTCCACTCAAAGAATTAGCCTTTAGGCGGAGAAATTAACCATGAAAAAACTGATTACTGCCCTACTATCAGCTGGTCTTTTGCTAGCTGGTGCAGTTCAAGCTGAAGCTGAACTGGATAACCCAGGCGGCATTGGTGGCGTAGAATCTCTACGTGGTGCAAGTGAACTTGAAGCAACTCGCGCAGCAGATGACTTCAAAAAGTTCCCTCGTGACCAAGTACTTGAGAGTGACTACGTATACCAACCACCTCTAGTGCCTCATACTATTCGTAGCTATGAAGTTTCTCTTAACGCTAACAAGTGTCTTTCTTGCCACAGCTGGAAAAACGCAAAAGAAATGGGTGCTACTAAAGTGAGTGTAACTCACTACATGAACCGTGAAGATGCGGTACTTGCAGACGTATCACCTCGTCGTTACTTCTGTCTACAGTGTCACGTACCTCAAGCTAATGCTAAGCCACTAGTTGAGAACGAGTTCAAACCTGTAGATTCACTGCGTTAATCTTAGCCGGACTGTAAGAGAGGCTATATATGATAAAATTACTTAAAGCGTTTTGGAAAAGACTTGCGACACCAAGCAAAGCAGCCGTAGGCGTTGTTTTGTTCTTGGGTTTCTCGGGTGGTCTTTTGTTCTGGGGTGCATTCAACACGGGTATGGAGGCAACCAACACGGAAGAATTCTGTTCTGGCTGTCACGCACCTATCGTTGCTGAAATCCAAGAGACAATTCACTACTCTAACCGTTCTGGTGTTCGTGCTATCTGTTCAGACTGTCACGTTCCTCATGAATGGACAGATAAAATTGTTCGTAAGGTTCAAGCATCTAAAGAGCTATACGCACACTTTATTGCGAAAACCATCAATACTGAAGAAAAGTTCAAAGCACGTCGTGCTCACCTAGCGGAACGCGAATGGGCTCGATTGAAGAAGAACGATTCACTTGAGTGTCGTAACTGTCACCAGTTCGATTACATGGACTTCTCAGAGCAGAGCCCCCGTAGTGCGAAACAACACTCGACTGCGCTAGCTTCTGGTGAAAAAACGTGTGTAGACTGTCACAAAGGTATTGCACACAAACTACCAGACATGCACGGCGTTGAAGGCTGGCAATAAGGAGCGTTTGAATGAGTACTTTAGAAAGCGTAATTTGGCACATCCTAGGTTACAGCGCTATGCCAGTTATCATTCTTGGTGGCTTTGCAGGTGTTGCAGCCGTATCTCTTTGGATTTTATCTATGGGTAAAGACAAAGAAATCGATTAACAATCGAGATTCCATCAACTTCTACCAGATAATTCTGATATGAGTTGATACGAAAAAGCCACTGATTTCAGTGGCTTTTTTATTATCTGACGTTGTGTATCTTTATAATTGAATGTGACTTAACGCCCTAAGCTTCGTTTTCTGGCGCTTCTTTCTCTGCGGTCTCTTTATCAACCTGCTCTTGATCGACAATCGGCAGCACCTGTTTTACATAGTTGCCTGGCGCTTTGCCAATCACAGGATTAAGCTCTGAGCCTTGATTGAAAGGTTCGATTTTTTCGTCAGTTTCAAAACCTTGTAGCCACTGATTCCAGTGTGTCCACCAAGACCCCTCATTATGAGTCGCATTAGTTAGCCACTCATCCGCCGAGTCGTCTAGGTTGTCATTCAGCCAGAACCCGTACTTCTTCTTATCTGGATGGTTAACAATACCCGCGATATGACCAGATTCACCAAGCACGAACGTCTTGTTGCCACCGGTATTCAAGGCACCACGGTAAGTCCCCTGCCAAAGCGCGATATGATCTTCTTTCGCTGAAATGAAGTAGCTTGGTATTTTTATCTTATTGAGATCAATCCAGACACCGCCTACTTTCACGCCTTTGTCTTGAACAAGTTTATTCTCAAGGTAAAGCTCACGCAGCAAGAAATTATGGCATTTAGCTGCAACGTTAGTGCTGTCACTGTTCCAGTACAACAGATCAAACTCCATTGGGCTGCTGCCTTTTAGGTAGTTATCAATGTAGTAGTTCCAATACAGGCTGTTTTCACGAAGCAAACTGAATGTCACGCTTAATGAACGACCATCCATGAATCCTTTAGCATCGTTCTGTTTCTCAATGGCGTTAATGATCGTTTCATTGATATATGCGCCAACCTCTCCCGGCTGAGAGAAGTCTAATAGAGTCGTAAAAAAGGTCGCAGTTTTAATGCGTTTCTTCATTCTTTTAGCAGCATAGTAAGCGACCGTTGAAGCGAGAACAGTACCACCAATGCAGTAACCTGCAGCATTGATTTGCTCTTTACCCGTGATATCTTCAATTGCCGTCACGGCTTTCGCTACGCCTTCCGTGACATAGTCACCGAACTCTAAGTCTTTTTGCGCTTCACCTGGGTTGCGCCAAGACATCATGAAGACGCTGTGCCCTTGCTCAAGCAACCAACGAACCATTGAGTTCTTTTCACGAAGGTCGAGAATGTAGTACTTATTGATGAATGGAGGAACGATCAACAAAGGCGTGGCGTTCACCTGAGGTGTTTTTGGGTAGTATTGAATAAGCTCGAACAGATCATTTTGAAAAACGACATCACCTTCCGTGTTCGCAACATCAACACCTAATCGGAAGGCATTATTGTTGGTCATACGGATCTTGAGGATATCCGCGCTCGCTTCAACGTCAGCTTGTAGCTGCTCTAGCCCATCTAGCAAGTTCTCACCATTGCGCTCAAGCGTTAGCTTCATCAACTCTGGGTTAGTCGCAATGAAGTTACTAGGAGAAAGAGCATTGATAGCCTGACGTGAAAAGAACGCCACACGTTCCTTGGTTTTCTCGTCTATGCCTTCGATTGAATTAATGGTGTCTATATAGCTTTTGCTGAATAACAAATAAGACTGCTTGATAAAGCTGTAAAACGGGTCATTTTTCCACGCTTCATCAATAAAGCGTTTATCACTGCGCTCTTCAGTAATGACGCTTTCGGTATTACCCATCAGTGCGGCATTTTGCCAAATCTTAAGTTGCTGTTCCCACCACTGGGATTGTAACTGAAGGAGAACGGCGGGTTGGTTAGCGGCTTGCTCGAAGATTTTTGACGCATCATCAAAATTCAACTCTTGCATCGCTTGATTTAGGGGAGATTGCGCGGCTTCCTTGTTTTGTTCAAAGTTTTCCCACCATTGCTGGTTTGTTTGTTGAAGTTTAACAAGGTAGTCCGAAAAGAAGTGTTGAAACATAACATGACTCCAATAATCGGAAAATCGCCACCGAGCCTCACAGTAAACACTGTGCTGACTCGATGGCGATTTTATTTATGCAGGTGTAACTGTTTTCAAGTTTTCAGTTGTTAGTGTTTCAACATCTTCTTTGAACTCTTTTGCAGCAGCTTGCATTTTTGAGCTATCACTCATCATCTGTTGAGACAATTGAGTTAGCGCTGCTAGTTGCTGGCTGTTGAACGCCGTTAGGCTAGTCACGTCTTTGATTTCAGTCACTGCTTTCATTTGCGCAAGACCCATGTTCGTGTAAGTCTGCATTGCATTCATTTGCAGTTCTGTCATCGTTTGGACGTTCTTTGCAACCAACTTGTTGAACTTTAAGTACGGTTCAAATTGCTTTTCAGTTTGGTCAGTAATTGTTTTGAAAATATCCGTGTACATAAGTAACTCCTGATGAATACATAGTTTAATAAATTTGTGTCACTATCGTTTCAGCCAACGCTCATCGATTAACTCGCGATGCTTTGAAAAGCTGATCCGATATTTAAGCTTGCTACCGATATATCAGGCTCTAACCTTCAATACCTTTTAGCAAAACAGCGGTTCCCATTCCCCCACCCACACAGAGTGAAGCAACGCCATAAGTCGTTTTCTGTTCAAGCATTTCATGGATGAGTGAAACAATAATTCGATTGCCTGAAGCACCTAAAGGATGGCCAAGCGCGATTGCACCACCATTCACATTGACCTTTGGCTTGAACTCATCAAGCGGTAAGTCATGCTGCTCTGACAATTGGTACATTACGCCAAGAGCTTGTGCTGCAAACGCTTCATTCAATTCAAACAAATCTACTTCTTCTAGAGTGAGATTCGCCTTATCAAGCGTTTTAGAAACGGCTTCTACTGGGCCTAAACCCATAATCTTTGGATCTAATCCAGACTGTGCGTAGCTCGTTAGCTCTACCAGTGGTGTCAGTCCGTATTTCGCTACTGCACTCTCTGAGGCTAAGATGATTGCACTCGCGCCATCATTGATGCCCGAAGCGTTACCTGCCGTAACAGACCCTTCACGGTCAAAAGCTGGACGAAGCTTTTGCAGACCTTCGAATGTCGCGTCTGACTTCGGATACTCATCGGTATCAAAAGTGACGGTTTGTCTGCGCTGCTTAACTTCTACAGGCACGATTTGCTCGTTAAACTTACCCGCCTCAATCGCAGCAACGGCTTTTTGTTGGCTTTCTAAGGCATAGTTATCTTGAGCTAGGCGCGAAATATTCAACGTGTTCGCGATATTTTCAGCGGTCATGCCCATGTGGTAGTGATTAAACGCATCGGTTAAGCCATCACCAACCAGTAAGTCTTTCATTGAGATGTCACCCATTTTGTGACCATTACGAACGCTCGCTGGTACCACAAAAGGAATTTGTGACATCACTTCAACGCCAGCAGCAATAACCACTTCAGCATCTTGTGCTTTGATGTGCGCCGCTGCGTCCATCACTGATTTCATTCCGCTGCCGCAAATCATGTTCACGCCGTATGCTGGTGTTTCCTCAGGAAGCCCTGCATAGATGGAAGCCTGACGAGCAACCCCCATGCCTTGACCTGCCGAAATCACGTTGCCGACGATTACTTCATCAATCGCATCTAACGAAAGATCGACAGACTCAAGTGCACCTTTGATCGCAACGCCAGCCAGTTCACCCGCAGATACGTTTTTTAGCGACCCGGTAAATGCACCAATAGGAGTGCGCTTAGCCGCAACAATAAATACTTTTTCCATCATTCCAACCCCTTCAGTTTCGCCAATTACTGCATGTACAAGCCGCCATTCACAGACAATGTTTCGCCTGTAATGTACGCGCCAGATTCACTCGCTAAAAAGCCCACTGCGTCTGCAATTTCAACAGGTGTTGCTAAGCGTTTCATCGGAATTTGGTTCTTGATTGAATCCAGTACTTCAGGCTTCATTTGCTCAACCATAGGAGTTGCTGTGTAGCCAGGGGCAATCACGTTCACGGTTACGCCGCTACGAGCGCCTTCTGCAGCCAAAGCTTTAGAAAAACCAATCATTCCAGCTTTCGCTGCTGAGTAGTTAGTCTGTCCAAATTGACCTTTAAGACCATTGACGGAAGAGATGTTGATGACACGGCAGTTACCCTTTTCACACATAGGAGCGAACAAAGGTTGAGTCACGTTGAACAAACTGTTTAAGTTCGTTTCAATCACATCTTTCCACGCTTCGGCATCCATCTTTTTAAAGACGCTATCACGTGTAATACCTGCGTTATTGACCAGCACATCCACCGTGCCTTCTTCTTCTAACAACTTGCTTAAGCTCAGCGCACATTCCGCAGTATTGGTAACATCTAATTCAAACAATCTCACTTGATCTTCGGTGAATTGTTTTTCGTTAAACCAATCCAAGGCACATTGGTAATTTCCAGTAAAATAAGTCGCGATAACACGATAGCCGTCTGCAACTAATTTAGAGGAAATTGCTGAGCCGATACCGCCTTTTGACCCTGTAATTAAAGCAAGCTTTTTCATTAATGGTTCCATCCCTTACAAGCAATTAAATAACAATGATGTTAATAAGATAATGTCTTAGTTGATAATTAAACTTTACGTTTTGCTTTAATTAAACCCTACAACTCAAAATCAAAAATTATTATTACAAATATAAAATATTTTCGTA
>NZ_JBFRNU010000069.1:0-54464 GCF_041471145.1 Vibrio sp. 10N.261.54.A5
CGCGATGAACCAATAAAAAACCCGCAAGCTCCAATCTATTTATGATCGTGGGCTTGCGGATTTTTAGTTTTAGCCGTGTTTACTCGGTTTAACTGTTAGTCAATTAACTAATCTTACAGCCAATCAGGGACAAAGTTAGCGACGATGGTGACATCGTTAAAGTTACGATAACCACGTACCATGATGTTGAATTCACCCGCTGGTTTGTTCAATACACATTGCTCGTTGCTGCTGTTCTGGTATGGACGGCAATCGTAGCTTGCTTTCGATACGGTACCATTATGTTTCACGTAAAGGTCGGCATCGCCACTTCGAGGGCCGGTTAATGTTACCGTTAACTGACCTGCACTTTCCGTCGTAAATGTGAAGAATTGCTCTTCACCATATCCTGCAGTAAGACCTTCAACAGGCACGTCATTTTGCAGCTCTTTAGGGCCTGCAACGGGTGAATCAAGGCTGGTTTCGACAAGGTAAGCAATGGCTAGTTTGGCGAACTTAGTCGCGTGTGTTGCGGTTGGATCGGAATTCTCAAGCGTGTCGTGCTCAGTGTGAATACTTGGGTTGTAGTCGTTGAACATGCTTTCGAATGGCATGGCAGCTGGGTAGCCAACATTGTGCCAAGAGGCGTGGTCAGAACAGGCATAGCCACAATCATCGAAACCGTAACTGATGTCGCTCGCGTAAGTGTCGATCAGCTCGCTTAAATAGGCGGTGAGGTTGCTGTCGGTGTAGTCTGTGATGAAGGTGATATCGTGCGCTGAACCGTTGTAGTTGGTCATGTCTAATTGCAATACCGATACAACGTTGGCTTGCTCATCTCTTAAAGCGTTGGCGACATCTTGTGAGCCACGTAGCCCTACTTCTTCAGCAGCATAACCATAGAACTTAATGGTTTTGTCTGGTTGAATACCACTGGCGATCATCAGGCGAAGCGACTCTGTTACCGTTGCAATGCCAGACGCATCATCATCGGCTCCCGGTGAGATGGTGCCTTCGCTTGTCCAAGATCCAACGGTCGAATCAAGGTGTCCACCAACCACGACGATCTCTTCAGGATATTTAGCGCCAAGCAGTGTCACTTCAACGGATTTCTGTGGGTATTCGGCATGCGTGATCTGGCGTGCAGACGCATACGGCACATCTTTAATTTCCGTCTCCCAACGTTCTAAAAGCCAATCTGAAGCAGCGACACCAGTAGAAGTAGTATAAAAACGGTTGGTGAAGTTGGTTAGATTTTCGATGGTCGTGACCATGTTGTTCGGCTCGACCTGAGCGAGTAGGTCGTTCACCGTATCTTGATGGCTGATAACTGGCTTTTCGAAGTTGCTCATGGTCAGTGGCATAGCTGCCGCTTTGAGTGCGCTTGCTTTGTCTTCGTGCACCATGTAGCCACCACAACGGTGGGTTTCTTCGTGCATGTGGCTAGATAGTTTCGCCAGCTCTTTCTGGTTGATTTTCGCGACGATGGAATGCTTGTTTCCGGTCACGCTTGGATAAACCGTTGCGCCATGCTGAGTCATTATATGCTGTGCGTCAGCATCGGTGGTGATCCAAACTTCTTCGTTCGCTGGTGGTGTGATGCCTAGGGATGCGTAAGCCGAAGTACTGTTGATTAAGGCTAAAGAGCCTCCGAGCACAGCCAAAGCTAGCATGCTTTTTTGAATAGCCATTTATCGTCCTTTTTATGGTGAGTATTGTTATGTTGATGGGGGTGATTTTTGTGTAATACGTGGATGTTTTTGTGTAGATGTTTCATTTTCTGAACAGTTAACCGCGAAAAGGGCCCCTTTCGGAGCCCTGAATTTACTATCGATTATTGTGTTTTAATGAAACGGTAATGCTTGGTTTCTGAACAGATATCGATTGAGGTACACACTTGGTACTCCACATCTACTGTTCCGTTATGACGGAACTTGTCGACGTATGAGTTGAAGTCTGTTGCACCAACATTCTTGCCATTGCGCTTAATCACGAAGTAGTCGTTGGTATCGTAATCCCATGCCAGCTTAACGCGCGCCTTGCCGTTCGGGTTTTTGTTACCAAACTTCAGTTTTAGCGGGAAGCCTTCTGCTGAGTCACCTTCAATCGTGATCGACTTGCTGGTTGATGTTGCAACGCCTGCATCGTCAGTCACGGTTAGAGTCACCACGTAGTCGCCAGCTTCAGCGTAGGTATAACGAGTCACTTCACCGGTTTGCGTGTTGCCATCGCCTAGGTTCCATTGGTAAGAGACGATCTGGCCATCGCTGTCCGAACTTGTGCTACGCAGCTCTACTTCTTTGCCTACGACCGTGTGTTCGAAAGAAGAAACTGGCGGTACGTTAGCATTGCCTGATTCGTACGATGCTTTCAGATTTGCACCTGCGTAATCTGAGTAACCCAGAATGTTCACCGTGTAGCGACCAGCTGTTGGGTTTTCAATTACACATACTTCATCGGTTACGCTTTCACTCTTACAGATATTCTCTTGAGAGCTTGGCGCATAATCTAGACCAACATACATATCCGGATCACCCGTAGACACAGCAAGATCAATCGTTAGTTTGTCTTGGCCTTCTGGTACTTCGATATCGAAGTAAGTTTTTGAGCCTGTTTCACCAGCAACTGCGGCTTCAACACCGTTTTCAAGGTGTTGATATTCCGGTTCTGGTGGAAGTGGTGGTTCGCCACACGGTGATACACCCACTAAGTTAAACGCAGAAACAACATCATCGGCATTGTAGCCAAGGTCGGTTGCTGAGTTTTTCACGCCACAGGCGCCCTGCCAAAAGTCACTGTTTTCAGACCAGTAGATCTGGTTGGCTAGCACGAACAGTTCGAACGCTTTTTTGGTGTCCCAACCTTGTGTGGTTGCAAGATGGTAGAACGCCTTGTTGAACACGCCAGAGCTGTAGTGCACGTTTAAGCCATCGTAGTACTCGGATGCGTTGTTGATTGAAGAGCCATCGCGTGATGGATCGTCCATGTAACGCAGCGCACCTTCGCCTTTAAAGATATTGCGTCCGACCATCCAGTCGTTGGTGCCTTTCATATAGTATTCTGCGGCTTCACCGGCCATGTCAGAGAAGGCTTCGTTCATACCGCCGGATTGGTTTGCGTATATCAAACCTGAGTTTTGCTCAGTGAAACCGTGGCTCACTTCATGGGCTGATACATCTAGGCTAACAAGCGGGTAAAAGAAGCTTTCACCATCACCAAACGTCATGGCTCTGCCGTCCCAAAATGCATTCTCGTAGTTTTCACCGTAGTGAACACGCATCATGAGCTTGAAGGAGAGTGGCGCTGTGTCGAACCAGTTTTTATACATATCGAACACGATGTTGCCAAAGTAATGGGCATCGTTGAGTGGTGAGAATGCGCCGTTCACTGCTTTATATTCGTTACGAGGACATTCATAGCTGTAAGTGGTGTCGCCGTCGGTCGCGCCATTAAGGTCAACGGTAACGACATTTTCAGACTCCATTACACACTCTGTGCCCACTTCTTGAACATCAAGGTAGTGGTAGTCGGTGCCGTATTCGTACATGCCGGTTTTTTCGTTGCCGCCAGGGCCAGTACCGATCTGAGCATGGGCAATACCTTCCCAGCGGTCGATGACTTCGCCTGTGTGCGCGTCTAGCATGGTGAACGGTCGAGTCGGCTGTTCACTGCCTTCTACTAGGTAAGAGACAACGTACACTAGTCGTGTTTTATCTACGCTTTGCTGTCCGATGCCTTGCTTCACAGAGCCTTGATAGATAAATAGCTGATGTTGAACGTTGTCTAGAGATTTGCTGGTTAAGCCTTGAGTCTTTAGATCTTTACTTGCGAGTTCAACCGCTTGAGCGCTGTTGATTGATGGCTTAACAAAAGATCGCTCTAAGGTCGTTGTTTTAAGGTAGCGACCTTGAACGGACTTAAGTGCGCCACCTTGGACACTTTGGGTGGCATTTAGGTAATGTCCCCATACCGGTGTTCCCCAGATGTTCTGCTGGATCTTAACTTTATAGATACCACGCTTTTTCAGGTTTACTTCTTTCACCATCTTGAAGTTAGAGGCGTTACTGACTCCTAACTGAGCGTTTAACCCAGAAAAGCTAGTAAAGTTGATCGGTTGATCGATGTTAACGGATTCACTTGCATGTACTGATAAAGACATAGCACTGGCTATAGCAACGGCAACTAAACGCTTTTTCATTTTCATTGTTATTTTCTCTTTCCATGTAAAATCCATGAAAACGTAACAAAATTATCACAACGAATTTACATCATTCGATCTGATTAATTAGTAGCATGGCAATGATCTCTTTTATTCATGAAACTTATATTTCTCGTATTTACAGATAGTTATCGTTTCTGTTTATTTTTGAACGCACTCATAGGTTTTATTTATAAAATTATGACAATTTTATTAGGTGTTGTTTTTTACTGGAAATTAAGATTTTTGGGTAAATTGATCTGTGCCTCAATTAGCGGGCTCTGGGTTGATAGAAGGATCAACGATTTGGAAGTGTCAGTTTGAGCGAAAGACGATTAAGCGAATTTAAAGGCAATTTTGATAAGAAATTGACGATTTTTGGGATTATTTTCTGAATTGTTAGTTACAAGAGAGTTAGCCAAATGGGGCTTTATTTGGCACAGAGCACAAAAACGGCTGGATGGAAAAAGCCAGCGACGGGTCACTGGCTTAGATTAACTTAGTTTGTGCAGGCTACTGATTAAAGGTACGTAACTAGTACACTTAGCTATGGTTTGCGACTAAAGCGAATTACTGCTTTTTACCGCCAACTTGAACATATTCAATACCAATAATACGGTTGATAACACCCAAAACAGAGGTCGTATCAGAATTTGTTGATGTAACGGTATCGACGGTTGCGCCTTCAGGAACCAATTCCATTGCACGATCTTGAGTGTTGCCCGGAACTTGGAAGCCTACAATGTTGAAGCTCTCAGCGTGCGCTGTGTAAACTTCTTCATTGTGGTTAATACCTGAACAACCTGCTAGAGAAACAATGCCTAAAACAACTAATAACTTTTTCATAAAAATACCTTAAGAATGATTGGAACCGAGATGGCAAGCCACAAAAGCAGTGTCGTGATTATCAAGATTCAATAAGTTCATGGGAGACAGCATCTCCCGACCGATGTTGAACATTATTCCAGAGGTGTTTTGTAGTTACTGTATGGGTTTGTCAGCTGAATCATTACACAGCTGAATGGTAATGGTGAATACCGCACCCTTTAAGGCTTGGCTCTGACCTACCTCCACGGTAGCGCTATGTTGAGCACAGATCTTCTCGACGATAGACAGCCCTAAACCATGGCCGCTCTTGGCTTTGTTACGCGCTTTGTCGCCAACGTAAAAGGGTTCGAACAGGCGAGCTTGATGTTCTTGAGCCACACCATCACCGTCATCGTGTACCGCAATCTGTAGCTGATCTTGATGCACGGTCGCTGCAATCGACACTTGTGAGCGTGCGAATTTCATTGCGTTACGCACTAGGTTATCTAGTGCTCGGTTAAATAGCGTTTCATCCGCCATTATTGAGCTAGGTTGCTCTGGTAGCGATAGGTCGATGTTGAGCTGAGTGTCTTTGTTCCAACGCGCCATTGCGTGGTCGAGAAAGTCTCGAATCTCTAATGGCTTTTTTAAGTTTTCTAGGTCAGTGCTATCGAGTTTGGCGTAATACAATAGTTCATCGACCATCTTTTCCATCTCTTCCGTGTCTTCGACAATACTCTCAATCGTGCTTTCTTGCTCTGCGTTTAGCTGGGTGTCTTTCAACATTTCAGCTTGCCACTGAATACGGAATATTGGCGTGCGCAGTTCATGAGCGACAGCATTAGTGAGTGAGCGATTACTTTCTACCAAGCGATGAATTCGGTCGGCCATTAGGTTGAAGGATTTGTTCAGTGAACCAATCGCAATACCACTTGAAGTCTCGGCTCGTGTCGAGAGATCGCCCTCCGCAAAACGCAGAGTGGCAGCCTCAAGCTTTTTAACTCGGCGGAAGATAATAAATAGATGACATAACCCATATAAGATAAAGCTCGCTAAAAAGAACAACCAAATGAGGTCATCCTCCAACTCTATTTTTTGCCTAACGAACGCTTCACTGTTGGGGAGGTAGTGATAGGTATTGTCACTGCTTGCTAAGCGAAACCATAGGTCCCGTTCATCATCGTGAAAAACAAAGGTATTCGGATTCGTGCTGAAGAACTCTGAAACGGGGCTGGGTATTTCATCGTCTGGGCTGAATGTAACCAATTTATTTCGTGTGGTTTCTACAAACTGGTTTATCGCTTGATGAGCCGCTTCAAGGCCTTGATTTTTAGCGATGTTCTCGATCAATTGCTGGTGGGCAGCCGCTTCGTAATCTTCCAGTACATATTCGTAGTCGGTATTGAGCTGATAGACGCTAATCTCGTAGGCGACAAGGCCGGCCATGAAGCAAACTAACAGCCCTAATAGGGACTCCAAAAAGATACGTCGCATAATCGCTCTCTCTATTACGCTCGTATTGAGCGAGGTTAACGCCAGGCGGTCGAAACAAATAAGTAGCCTTTACCGCGAATGGTCTGAATTTTCTCTGCTGGTGTGTGGTCGTCGCCCAAAATCTTTCTTAGACGTACAACCTTGTTGTCAATCGTCCGGTCTATTCCGTCGTACTCAATCCCGCGCAATGTTTGCGTCAAGTAGTCACGAGATAACGGCGTGTCTGGGTTGTTTGCCAATAACCAAAGTAGGTCAAACTCGCTGTCAGTGAGTGATAAAACCGCACCTGAAAGTTCACACTTCTTATAAGTGTTTTTCAGAACGAGTTGATCGAACTGAAGGGTGTCTGAGTCATCGACTGAAGCGGTATTGGTGTCTTGGCGGCGTAATAGCGAACGAACTCTGGCCAGCAGAACTCTTGGTTTGATTGGCTTGGTGACATAGTCATCAGCCCCTGTCTCTAAACCAGCGACGTGGTCAAAGTCGTCATCGCTAGCAGTGAGCATCAAGATTTTACCTTTATAGTGCGTACGCGTCTGTCGGCAGATTGTAAGTCCATCAGTTACAGGAAGCATCAAATCCAGCAGTACGATGTCAGGTTGCTCCGTGAGGATGGTGTGTGCAGCATCACTGCCATCGTCCAACACCGTGACATCAAAATCTTGCGCGACGAAGTAGTCCTGCAACATTTTCTGAAGTTTCAAATCGTCTTCCACGATGATCATTTTAGGTTTTGTCATTCCATTATCAGCCTTGTCGTGCGTTTCACTTATTGAGATTACGTGAGGGAGCCTTTTTGAGTGTTTAGTTATTGTGGCATACCCAATTTACAGGCCTTACGTAAAATACCTGACATGAATGATTAAACACTTTGCACGCTAGTTCAATGATGTTTTTGGATTTGTGTGAAAATAAAAAACAATGTTCAAAACGATATACATTCTCATACATTCGCACGACAGATGTTTTGGTCTTTAAATAATAGAATTTTCCCATCAAATATTTTGGGAATAACTGTATGAACGACTATAGAAATGCATTACTGGCGTTACCTTTGATTCTGTTAGCGGGCTGTAATTCAAGCTCTAACTCAGGCTCAAGTTCTGGTAAAGCGGCGACTAAAGCGCAAGCAAAACCTCAAGCTGATTACGTATTTTCATCAGCGAAACTGGGTGAGTTGTATAAAGAGCGACAAGAGGTCCAAGAATCCATAAAACTTGATTACAACGGTGTGCAGTATGAAATCGTTCTGTTTGCGGAAGATATTAGTGATAAGCAAAAAGTGGTTAGGCTTGCGGATAGTTTAGGTCAAAGTGTGGATCTGTACCTCCCTGATGCAGGATTTGATAGCTGCGGTATCTACACAGAGAGCAAGGGTTTGGACGTGTTTGATTGTGGTGCGGCTCAACGCTCAATCGGCAATGACACCACGTTAATTAACACGACGACGAATACTCATAAGCCCGTCGAGCTTGAGTATCACAATGAACTGGTTCAATACGTGACTAGCCTTGGGTCTACCATTCTGAGTAACACTAAAAGTGGGAACAAGGTAACGATAACCACCTCGTTTGCTTTCAACGCTTTTTACCGTGATGTGCTCAACGAGACTGGCGCTGTTGATCGCATTACTTCCACTCTAGGCGCATCAACCTATTCTCAGCTTTTTGATGTCGTGAAATTGTATCAAGGCAGTGAGATGACGTTGAAGTTTACCAACCATATTGGTGGCAGCGCTGACGATGATATCAATATGTACACCGGGCGCATGATCCACAGTAACAACATGACGACGATCGTAACGCCTACGGGCTCGGTGTTCTCTGGCGGCACGGATCTTTTCGTTGCGGGTAACCCACGAGTTTTGCAACGAGCAGATACCTCCAAAGCTATTGAGCTTAATAAACAGGTTGGTGTGCATAGTTGGGCTGAGGATGATAAAACAGCCAAAGATTTCCCATACACGAACGAAAGTCATCGCAAGCAAGCGACCTACTTTAAAAAGGTAATGGGAGATACAGGAATCGATTTCTATATCTTCACTTTAGATTCTGCTCCGGCTTCTGGCGAACACTGGGTGACTAAGGCTGAGTCAGATAAATACGGTTTCATCACACGCATTGAGTAGCTTAGGCTCGTAATA
Source organism: Vibrio sp. 10N.261.54.A5 (assembly GCF_041471145.1). NCBI lineage: Bacteria > Pseudomonadati > Pseudomonadota > Gammaproteobacteria > Vibrionales > Vibrionaceae > Vibrio > Vibrio sp. 10N.261.54.A5. The sequence continues at coordinate 8,622 of NZ_JBFRNU010000069.1, forward strand.
ACATAAGAAACGACTTGATAAGGTTGGTGATGACGTTGTTGTCACCAACCTTTTTTGTTCATTTTTTGATTCGTTACCTGTGTTGATTGTGGATTTCCTTGTCTTAAATTTCAGTATGAAAATTCCTTGATACTTACTTTCCACTCCCTCCCCAAAAAGTTTCTACAAGGACTCTCACTGATTGATTCTTGAACTTTCTAAGCAAAAACATTTGACCAATAACTATCACACCTCAAATCTTTAATTGTTTTCGTTAGTGCTCTAAATGATATTTAAGCTGTTGTTTCATAATGATTTTTGTTGTTTTAAATGCTGTATTGTTACGAGTTTGTTTTAAATAATCATTTGAACCCTAACTAAATTTCTGTCATTTTATATTTAACTGAACGTTCAATATAAAATAAAAGGACTGAGAAATGCCGAAGGTTGGGATGCCTGATATACGTAAACCACAGCTTGTTCAAGCCACCATGACGGTGATTGATCGAGTGGGTTTGCATGCCGCGAGTATTGCGTTGATCAGCAAAGAAGCGGGAGTCTCCACTGGCATTATTAATCACTATTTTGGCGGGAAGCATGGGCTGCTCGAAGAGACCATGCGTGAAATCCTTCGCCAACTTTCTAATACCATCACCACGTCACTAAAAGCACTTCCTGTTGATGCTCACCAACAGAGAATCAACGCGATCATCGATGGTAACTTCGAAGGTTACCAAGCAGAAAATAAGGTCGCGAAGGCGTGGTTGGCATTTTGGTCATATTCAATGCATGACGAGCAGCTGAAAAGACTGCAGCGTGTGAATGAAAAACGTTTGATTTCACACTTACGTCTTGAGTTGAAAGGTATTTTGAATCATGAACAAGCGGATCTCGTTGCTCACGGGATTGCGTCTCTGATTGATGGTTTATGGCTGAGAGGCACACTAAACCCAGATGGTATCGATGCTCAAAAGGCGCGTGCCATTATCAATGATTATCTAGATAAACAACTTACGTTCTACTCGTGTCACAGCAAATAGATCGCAGTGGTAGCGCTAGACCTAGACCTAGACCTAGAGCTAGAACGACCACTATTCGCACCCAATACTCACATATAGACCAGTAGAGTCTAATAACAATAATTAAGTCAGAATCTCAAATGGAAATGAACTCGTTATACATCGATGGCGCAGCGGTTAAAGCAACCTCTGGTGAAACCTTTGATAGCATTAACCCTGCCAACGGTGAACCTATCGCGACCTTAGGCCAAGCATCTTCAGCAGATGTCGACAGTGCTATTGAATCTGCGAAACGCGGGTTTGCGGTATGGTCTGCAATGACCGCTGTGGAACGCAGCCGCATTCTGTTGAAGGCAGTGGAAATACTTAGAGCTCGAAATGATGACCTTGCAAACCTTGAGGTTGTTGATACGGGCAAGCCGCTGCAAGAAGCAATTGAAGTGGACGTGGCGTCTGGCGCTGATGTTATTGAATACTTTGCTGGCTTGGCTCCAACGCTACAAGGCGACCAACAGCCGCTGAGTGAATCTCAATTTTTCTACACACGCCGCGAACCGCTAGGTATCTGTGCGGGCATCGGCGCGTGGAACTACCCTATCCAAATTGCGATGTGGAAATCGGCTCCAGCACTCGCTGCGGGTAATGCGATGATTTTCAAGCCTTCAGAAGAGACGCCGCTCACAGCTCTAAAGCTTGCAGAGATCTTTACTGAAGCTGGTCTTCCTGATGGCGTGTTTAACGTGGTTCAGGGCGATTACCGAGTAGGTCAAATGCTAACGGCGCACCCAGATATCGCGAAAGTGTCGTTCACAGGTGAAACCGGTACCGGTAAAGCGGTAATGTCGGATAGCGCTAAGACACTGAAATCAGTCACCATGGAACTTGGCGGCAAGTCACCAATGATCGTGTTTGATGATGCGAAATTGGATGATGCAGTTTCGGCTTCGATGGTCGCAAACTTCTACACTCAAGGCGAAGTGTGTACTAACGGTACCCGTGTTTATGTACACAAAAATATCTACAACGCATTCATCGATCAACTTAAAACACGCACTGAGAAGCTGATCATTGGTAACCCAATGGACATGGAGACTCAGATCGGCGCGTTGATTTCTAAAGAACACCTTTCAAAAGTCCTTGAAGCAATTGAGCTAGCTAAGCAGTCGGGTGCAACCCTGCTGACGGGCGGCTATCAAGTGACAGACAACGGCTTAGCGAACGGTAACTTTGTTATCCCAACCGTGTTTGTGGATTGCGAAGACAACATGCCTCACGTTCAACAAGAGATCTTCGGCCCTGTAATGTCAGTGTTGAAGTTTACGGACGAAGACGACGTGATTCGCCGCGCTAACGACACCAAATATGGCCTTGCGGCTGGCGTGTTCACGCAAAACCTTTCTCGTGCTCACCGCGTGATCCATCAAATGCAGGCTGGTATTTGTTGGGTTAATACGTGGGGGGACTCTCCTGCAGAAATGCCTGTTGGTGGTTACAAGCTTTCAGGTATTGGCCGTGAAAATGGACCAGAAACCCTACTTCACTATACGCAGACTAAGAGCATTCTTATTGAACTTGGCGACTACGCCAGCCCTTATGCCTAACGCGTAACACTCAATTTTATGGGTTAGCTTAAAAGAGCTAGCCCCACTGACTTATCTCAGGGAAATCAAAACATGGAACAACGCTACGATTATATTATCGTCGGCGCGGGTTCGGCCGGTTGTGTGTTAGCGGATAGGCTAACGGAAAGCGGTGAACATAGCGTTTTATTACTGGAAGCTGGTGGTACGGACAAGAGTATTTTTATCCAAATGCCAACCGCGCTTTCTTACCCAATGAATACTGAAAAGTACGCTTGGCAATTTGAAACAGAGAAAGAGCCGGGCCTTGATGGACGTGAACTGCACTGCCCACGTGGCAAAGTGTTAGGCGGCAGCTCATCGATCAACGGTATGGTTTATGTTCGTGGCCACGCGTGTGATTTTGACCAATGGGAAGAAGAGGGCGCTGCGGGTTGGAACTACCAAGCATGTCTGCCTTATTTCCGCCGTGCTGAATCATGGAACAAAGGTGGTGATGAATACCGTGGAGACAATGGCCCTGTCGGCACTTGTAATGGTAACGATATGGAGCTCAACCCGCTTTACCAAGCGTTCATCGATGCAGGTAAAGACGCCGGTTACCCAGAAACACAAGACTACAACGGCTACCAGCAAGAAGGCTTCGGCACTATGCATATGACGGTAGACAAGGGTGTTAGAGCCTCAACCTCTAACGCTTATCTACGTCGAGCATTGAAGCGTTCAAACCTGACCTTGAAGAAAGGTATCGTGGCGCGTCGTTTCCTACTTGAAGGACAAGACTCAAATGGTCAATCGGGCTTGAAAGCCGTCGGTGTCGAGTTTGAAAAGTCAGGAAATACCCAGGTGGCTGTGGCGAACAAAGAAGTGATCTCTTCTGCGGGTTCTATCGGTTCTGTTCAACTGCTGCAGCTTTCTGGTATCGGCCCGAAAGCGGTGCTTGAAAAGGCTGGCGTTGAAGTTAAACACGAACTAAGCGGTGTCGGTGAAAACCTTCAAGATCACCTAGAAGTGTACTTCCAATATCACTGCAACGAACCGATCACACTCAACAGCAAGCTTGGCTTGGTGAGCAAAGGCATGATTGGCGCGGAATGGATTCTGACTCGCAAAGGTCTGGGTGCTACTAACCACTTTGAATCGTGTGCGTTCATTCGCTCTCGTAAAGGATTGAAGTGGCCAAACATTCAATATCACTTCCTGCCAGCAGCGATGCGTTACGACGGACAAGCGGCCTTTGATGGTCACGGTTTCCAAGTACACGTTGGGCCTAATAAGCCAGAAAGTCGCGGTACGGTTGCGATCACTTCTGCTGATCCGCATGCCAAGCCAGAGATCATTTTCAACTACATCTCGACTGAGCAAGACCGCCAAGATTGGCGCGATTGTATTCGTCTAACGCGTGAGATTTTGTCTCAACCAGCAATGGATGCTTACCGAGGTGAAGAGATTCAGCCGGGTCTAAGTGTGACTTCCGATGAAGCAATCGACGAATGGGTTAAACAGAACGTGGAAAGTGCGTACCACCCTTCATGTGGCTGCAAAATGGGCGCTGATGATGATCCAATGGCAGTGCTTGATGAAGAGTGTCGCGTTCGCGGCATTGATAATCTGCGCGTTGTTGACTCATCTGTTTTCCCTGTTATTCCGAACGGAAACTTGAACGCCCCGACCATTATGGTGGCTGAGCGTGCTTCCGATTTGATTTTGGGTAAGCCAATGCTCAAAGAGCAGGACGTTCCAGTGTGGATTGCACCTGAATGGCAAGAGAAGCAAAGAATCAATAAACCAGTAAGAGAAGCGTAAGCCTCTGTTATTGAGATAAAAATAATAAAAAGTAACAACCAAAATTAGTCAAAAGTCAGCAAAACTGCCCTGATTAGTATGAGTTAGGGCAGAAAAAGGAAAGATAAAAAGGAATCATTATGACGACTCAACATAAACAAACCGCTACAAAAAAGGTATTAGCAACATTAGCCATCAGTTCATTTGCATTTGGTGCTAACGCTTCTATTGAACCACAGCAATGTGAAAACGTCCGCTTCGCTGATGTAGGCTGGACTGACATTACCGCAACAACCGCCGTTACTTCTGAACTATTAAAAGGCCTTGGTTACAAAACCAAAACCGACCTACTTTCAGTACCGGTGACATACTCTTCAATGGCGAACGGCGATATTGACGTATTCCTAGGCAACTGGATGCCAACCATGGAAGGCGATATTGCTAAGTACCGTGAAGAGGGCACGGTTGAAACCGTTCGTGCCAACCTTGAAGGCGCAAAATACACGCTAGCCGTACCAAAATACGTGTACGACTCAGGTGTAAAAAGCTTCGCCGACCTAGCAAAACATGCCGACAAATTTAAAGACCGCATCTATGGCATCGAGCCGGGTAACGACGGTAACCGCCTAATACAATCAATGATTGATTCAGACGCGTTTGGCTTGAAAGATTTCAGCCTAGTGGAATCAAGCGAAGCGGGCATGGTGTCGCAAGTATCTCGCGCTGCTCGTCGTAGCCAGTGGATCGTTTATCTAGGTTGGGCGCCGCACCCAATGAACAGCAATGTTGAGATGGAATACCTATCAGGTGGTGACGACTTCTTTGGCCCTAACTACGGTGGCGCGAATGTTTACACTAACGTTCGTTCAAACTACCTGTCTGAGTGTGCAAACGTCGGTCAACTTCTACAAAACCTAGAATTCACTCTAGAGATGGAAAACCAGTTGATGGAAGAGATTCTTAACCAAAAAGTGAAGCCAGAAAAAGCAGCTCAACAATGGTTGAACAAGAATCCTCAACAAGTTGAAGCTTGGTTAGACAACGTAAAAACGCATAAAGGTGAATCAGCGACTCAAGCCGTCACTGAATACTTAAAGCAAGTTAAAGCTTAGTTCTACCTATCTCAACAGCTACATAAATAATAAAGGTGGGCTTGCCAATTTATCGATTGGTTTGAAGTAGCCCACCCATAATAAAAGGCAATATTGTGAATTTTATTACGGAAAACAAAATCCCTGTCGGACAATGGATGGAAGCGGGTGTTGATTGGCTAACAATCAATGCAGCAGGATTCTTTGACGCTATTTCGATTTTTCTAGAAACCGTCATTATGTTTTTAGTCGATGTATTTAAGTGGATGCCGCCTGCTCTGCCAATCGTGATGACTGCTGCTATTGCATGGTACTTACACCGTAAACCTTCGCTGGTGATCTTTGTGGTCGCAGCACTGCTGACTATTCTTAACCTCGGCTATTGGCAAGAAATGCTGGAAACCTTTGTTCTCGTCTTTGCGGCGACAACGATTTCCGTATTAATTGGCGTACCGGTTGGCATCATGGCTGCTCACCGTCCTTGGCTCTATACAGTTTTGCGTCCAATTCTTGATTTGATGCAGACAGTCCCAACTTTCGTTTATCTGATTCCAACTCTGGTTCTATTCGGCTTGGGTATTGTTCCTGGCTTAATCTCTACCATTATTTTCGCGATAGCTGCACCGATTCGTTTAACCTACTTAGGCGTCACTAAAGTGCCTGAAGAGTTGATTGAAGCGGGTAAAGCGTTTGGTGCCGGCCGCATGAAATTGCTGATGAAGGTCGAATTACCGGCGGCTCTACCAAGCATCATGGCGGGTGTAACCCAATGTATTATGTTGTCGCTTTCGATGGTGGTTATCGCCGCTCTTGTCGGTGCTGACGGACTTGGTAAACCTGTTGTTCGTGCATTGAACACAGTGAACATCTCACAAGGTTTTGAAGCTGGATTAGCGATTGTATTAGTCGCAATCATCCTTGACCGCTTGTGCAAAACACCAAACCAGAAGGAAGCTTAATCATGTCTAACTCTCAGGGAAAAAAGACAATGGACGCGATTACCATTAAGAATCTCGATGTTGTGTTTGGTAATAAATCGAAACAAGCGCTTGAGCTACTCGACCAAGGTAAAACTCGCCAAGAGATCATTGATGAGACTGGCCAAGTGGTTGGCGTAGATAATGTGTCGCTGACCGTTGAAGAAGGCGAGATTTGTGTGCTGATGGGGTTGTCTGGTTCTGGTAAATCATCTTTGCTTCGCGCAGTTAACGGCCTGAATGAGATCAGCCGTGGCTCATTGGCGATCAAAGATGGAGACAAGCAGGTTGATTTAGGTGAACAGTGCGACGAAGCGACCTTGCGTCATCTTCGTACTCACCGCGTTTCTATGGTGTTCCAAAAATTTGCCCTAATGCCTTGGTTAAACGTGTTAGATAACGTGGCGTTTGGTCTAGAAATGCAAGGCGTAGCCAAAGATGTTCGTCGTGCTAAAGCGCGTGAACAACTTGAAATGGTGGGTTTGGCAGAGTGGGAAACCAAGTATCCGCATGAGCTTTCTGGCGGTATGCAGCAACGTGTTGGTTTGGCGCGTGCGTTTGCAATGGACACCGACATTCTGTTGATGGATGAACCGTTTTCGGCGCTTGATCCACTGATTCGTGCTCAGCTGCAAGATGAACTGATCACGCTGCAAAACAAACTCAACAAGACGATTCTGTTCGTGAGTCACGACCTAGATGAAGCACTGAAGATTGGTAACAACATCGCGATCATGGAGTCAGGAAAGCTGATTCAACACGGTAAGCCTGAAGAGATCGTATTGACGCCAAAAACAGAATACGTAAAAGACTTCGTTGCACACACCAATCCATTGAATGTGCTTAAAGGTCGTTCTTTGATGCAGCCTCTTGATTCACTGACGCAAGAGAATGAAAGCTGGAAGATCTGCGATTCTAAAGATCTCTGGATTGAACAGAATGAAGGTGCTTTATCTGTGAAAGGTGAATCTGCTTTGGCGCTTGTCGAGTGGAGCGAGTCTGACGACCTAACCGCGATCAGCGCGTCGAGTGTGGTCGTGGCAAGTCCGGAAATTGGCATGCGTGATGCGATTAAGCTCAAGCAGATCAGTAACCACCCGATTTTGCTGGTGGAAGACAATCAACTGGTCGGTATTCTGGATAACAGCGAGTTTTACAACGCACTAACGGGTAATTTTCAGATGAATACAGCCGCGTAAAATTTCGTTTTGCAGTTTGGCGATTAGGGCTGGTTTTTTATTAGGTGGAGAGGGTTAAGTCTCTCTACCTCTATGATTATTAAAATATATTATTGTTTGAACTTGTATTCTCGGACTCACTATTTTTACCTTCATTGAAGCTTGCATTTCCCCTTCATTAAGTAAAAGTGCCGTACCACGCAAGTTTAGTGGTATAGAAAAGATTGAGAATAGTATGAACATCAGTACAATGCGGAAAAATCAATGAAGTAATTTATCAATTTACAGTGTAATTCGAGCGCGCGTGACGTAATCACTCGAGACATTTCATCGCTTCGACGCTGTAAAACCATTCACAGTATATTAGTACAAAGGTCTGCATCTTGGACAAACATGACGAAATCCTGGTCGCTATTCGCCAAATTATTCGCGCTATCGATTTACACTCGAAGAAGCTGAGTAAAGAGTATGGTTTGACTGGCCCTCAATTAATCTTAATGAGAGCAATCCAAGAAATGGGTAATGTGACGATCAAAGAATTGTCTAATCAGACCAATGTAAGCCAAGCAACGACGACGACGATCATCGACCGTCTTGAGTTAAATGGCTATGTACAACGAGTACGCAGTTCATCGGACCGCCGTAAAGTACACGCGAACCTGACTGAAAAAGGTCAAGAGTTGCTAAACAATGCGCCACCACCGCTGCAAGATAACTTCGTTAAAAAATTCCAAAACCTAGAGCCGTGGGAGCAAAGCTTACTGCTTTCTTCAATGCAGCGAGTATCATCAATGATGAACGCAGAAGACATCGACGCCGCTCCAGTACTTCAACTTGAAGGCATTGCAAACGTAGCCAAGAGCTAACCTTATTTATAAATTGTTTATTTAGAACAACAACTTAAATAATTGTCAAATGGTCGCACTAAGCGGCCATTTTTGATCCTGCCATTTAAAATTCTCTATTTGCCTTGCGTGTTAGCTACGCCTTCTTATTTTAAATTCCCCTGACTTTTTGCCCCGTTTGTAGCCGCCTCATTGGATTGTAATCAAAACTCCATTGACGATTCTTTGACAATAAAATGCTAGACCGACCGGTCTGTTGTGTATTATTGTGTGTTCATCTTAACCACGAGGTGATGTATGAAACACGAATTGACGCCAACACAAATGACCATGACGTTGAACAGCATGCAGGGAGCTTTTGCACAGAAACCGATGCCAGCGATATCGGAGAGAATTGAGCAGCTGCTCGCACTTAAATCTGCGCTAATCGATTACACAGATCGTTTGTGTGTAGCCGTGAGTGAGGACTATGGTCACCGCAGCCGACAAGACACTTTGATGGCTGACATATTGCCTTGTATCGGAAATATTGATCACAGCATTGAGTGTTTACCTCATTGGTCGACATCTTCGATTCGTCATTCCGGCCCATTGCTTTCAACCTCTCGTGTTGAAGTGGTTTATCAACCCAAAGGCGTCGTCGGGATTATTGCTCCGTGGAATTTCCCGATCATGTTATCCGTCGGCCCACTTATTTCGGCGCTGGCTGCGGGAAATCGCGCCATGATCAAGATGAGCGAATTTACCCCAGCGACGAACCAAGTATTAACAGCGCTATTGGCGGAAGTTTTCCATGCCGATGAGGTGTGCTTGGTTGAAGGTGAGGTAGAAATCGCAGCCGCATTTTCGGCGTTGCCGTTTGATCATCTTCTATTTACAGGGTCAACCCAAGTGGGTCGCCAAGTGATGAAGTCAGCGGCTGATACGCTAACCCCAGTCACGCTAGAGCTGGGTGGAAAGTCGCCGGTTATCGTGGCAGAAGACATGCCGATTGATATTGCGGTAGAGCGAATTATTTATGGTAAAAGCCTAAACAACGGCCAAGTATGTGTCGCTCCAGATTACGTGCTACTCCCTGAAGATAAGCTCGAAGCCTTCATTTTGGAGTACAAAAAACAATATCAACAGCTATTTGATGAAGGGATCTACTCTGAGAGTTTAACCTCGCTCATTAACCCTCGCCAATGTGATCGTATTGCTGGTCTGTTGAATGAAGAGCAGGAAGCTGGGACACGAATCGTTGCTTGCCATGACGAATCGATGGACCTAAATACTCATCGGTTGGTGACACATTTGATCGTTGAACCAAGCCTGTCATCCAAGGTGATGAACGAAGAAATTTTCGGCCCATTATTACCTTTGATTACGTATCGCAATGTCGAAGAGGCGTTCCAAGTCATCAATAGCAAACCAAGGCCGTTAGCACTCTACCTGATGAGCTTTGATTTGAGTTTACAGGCTCAGGTTAAGCACCAAGTTCACTCCGGTGGCATGTGTATTAATGACTGTGTTTTCCATTTAGCGGTTGATGACGCGCCGTTTGGTGGCATTGGCGAATCAGGCCAGGGCAATTATCACGGTAAAGAAGGGTTTATCACTTTCTCTCACGCTAAAACTGTGTTGGAAACAGGTTTAGATCACCGCGTTAAGCATCTGTTTTCAAAAGAAGACAACGAATTAAAAACCGCAGTGATGGGCATGCTTGGCCAGTAAATCACTGTTGGTATGACACTGTTTATTTTTCAAAAAGTTATTTTCACGAAATTATTTTAAGAGGTTACTTTTATGTTGGAACGTTTTTTTGAACGTACGATCAAATCGTATTTGATGATTACAGGTTTCTTAACAGCGACGGCATTTTCCACTTTCCTAGCGCCAGATTGGAGTATGCAGACGCTGTTCTCGTACAACGATACCATGATGGAAAACAAGGAGTACTTGCTCGGTACTTATCAACACTGGGGTGTGATGGTTGGCTGTATTGGTGTGTTGTTGATGTTCTCGGCGAAGTACAAATCGTTGCGAACCTCGACCATGATTTACAGCGCATTTGAGAAGTCGATGTTTGTTGGTATCTTCTTATACAACGTGTGTATCAACGATTATGAGTGGTTCTATGGCTGGAACGGTGTATTTGCGCTCGATGGATTTGTGACTGTCTACTCTTTAGTTTACCTGTATTACTACCTCACTAGAGACAAAAGCAAGGTGCCAGCTCATCTTCGTTAATAGTTAATAGTTAATAGTTAATAGTTAATAGTTAATAGTTAATAAGTTGCTCATGGTGAATCAATGACACTTATTTAATGATCACTCACTAGCTTACTTATTACTACAGCCCGCATTTGCGGGCTTTTTTCGTTTTGGGGCAATGATCCATAAAGATCTTAATTGACATATCTTTGACATTAACACTCTAGACCGACCGGTTTGTATTGGTTATTGTTTAGTCATCAACTAGAAATGAGGTAAATACCATGACAACCAATAATTTTAACTTTCAACTTAAAACCATTGTTCATGCTCAAGAGAACGGCATTGAAAATATCCCTTCTCTGTTTGGTCGCTTAGGTGCGCAAAGAGTCGTGCTCTTTTCTGATAAAGGTTTGGAGTCTCTTGGCTTTGTTGAGCAGTTCTCGGCGTTGTTTGTAAACCAGAATGCGAGTCAGGAAGCGAACCAACAAGCGGTTCAGCTTGTTGGCGTGTACACCGATATCGCACCAGACGCGACTTGCGACAACATCAACGCAGCCATTGAGTTTGCAAACAGCGTCAATGCTGATGCGATCTTGTCTGTTGGTGGCGGCAGCGTGATTGATGCCTCTAAAGGTGTGAAATACGCATTTCATAAGAAGATAGATGACATTCGCACCGTGATTGCGGGTGGCGGTCATATGGATGTGTGGCCAAACAATGAAGATATTCGAGTGCCCCATATTGCTGTTCCGACAACGGCTGGCACGGGCGCAGAAGCTTCTCCTATTGCTGTTTTTTACAACGAACATGAAAACATTAAGGCAAGCCTAGTCGCATCGGGATTGGAAGCTGATATCGCGATTCTTGATCCAACGGTGACCACTAAGCTGCCTGCCCACCTGACTCGTTCTACCGCGATGGATGCACTAACACACGCTGTTGAAGCGATTGTCTCGCCAATGAGTTATGCATTCACCGACGCTTACGGCATTCAGGCGGCAAAACTGATTGTTGAAAACTTACCCTTGGCACTTAAAGAGCCAGAAAACCTAACAGCGCGCGGCAATCTTCTTCAAGCAAGTACCATGGCGATCTCTGCTTTCTATTCGTCTTTGGGCGGCATTCCGATTCATAACTGTGCTCACGCCTTTGGTGCGATTAGCCACATTCCACATGGTGATGCCAACACGGTACTGATGCCGGTTGTGATTGAAGCGCTGCCTGAATTCTATATGCCGAATGCGGCGAAGTTAGCTCAAGCTTTTTCGGTCGACACTACGGGAACCGATGAGATGGTTTACCAGAGAGTGTTGGATTTCTTAAACAACTTCCAAACCAGTGTCGGTGCGATGAAGCGTTTCAGCAGCTGGGAGTTTGATGAGCAAGAGAAGAGCAACATTGCGGAAGCGATTGAAAAAGACATCTGCTTTCAGTTCTACCCTATCTCGAAACAGACGATTGAAACCATCATTGAGAAAGCGATTTAAGTCTCTGTCTTAATCGACTGAATTTTATGACCATTTAGTTCAGTCCCTGATTCACTCACAACTATTACTCGAGAGCCAATTATGAAAATTGAAAACGTATTGCTATCAAGCTTGTGCATCATCGCGCCATTCCTACTTTTCACCTAATTCATTCGACAGGGACGTTGTGACCTTTATTCCCGAGGAGGAAATAAATGATCAATAAACGTTTAACTACCGTGATTCTGACTGGTGTTTTGGCTGCTCTGTTTTTTGCCAAAGCAAGCGTTGGAAGCGAAAGCTCTAAGAACGCAGCCACCATGGATCAATCGCAGCAGCACCAAGATGTCGTGCAATTGTTGGATGAGGCTTACCAAGGGCAATTGGATGCCCAGCTCTCTGTCGCTTACTTATATCTGAGCGGAGAGGGCGTAGAACAGAATGATGAAAAAGCCGCGGAGTGGTTCGTCACCGCAGCCAACAACGGTAGCCCTGAAGCTCAAACACAGCTTGGGTTGATGTATATCTCTGGAAGTGGCGTTCAAGCCAGCCAAGCGGAAGCTGTCACCTGGATAGGCATGGCAGCAGCTCAAGAGTATGACCCCGCGCTCGACTTATTACATTGGATGTCGCAAGCCGCGCATTAATTCAAATCTTAACTCAGGTTACTCACAGAAAAAGTTACTCGCAGAAAAGTTAATTACTGAAACAAGTTAATCACAGAAATTGGAGAACGTCTTATGCAGACATTCAAGAAATCTTTAGTGTTCACTGCAATGGCGGCGGCAAGCAGTGCTGCTCTTGCGGCTGAATCAGAAAAGCCGAATATTGTTGTTATTGTTGGCGATGATGTGGGCTTTGCCGATACACAGCCTTATGGCTCTGAAGCGGATACCCCAAACCTGATGGCGTTAGCCGAAGAGGGGGTTAAGTTTACTAACTTTCACGCGTCACCAACCTCATCGGTAACGCGCTCTATGATGTTAACCGGAGCAAACAGCCATGAGGTTGGGCTAGGCACCTTCGACTATGCCGTCTATCCGGGCGCGATTGGTAAGCCGGGTTATGAAGGTTATCTCACCAAGAAAGGTGTTACGGTCGCAACGCTGCTTGAAGAGAGCGGCTATAACACTTACCTCTCTGGTAAATGGCATTTAGGACACGAGGATGGCTTCTTACCTGATGATCGAGGTTTTGGTGAGAGTTACGGTATTTTAGCGGGCGGTTCGAATCACTTTAACCGAGATATGATGTTCCCGGCCAAAAACGCTGCGACAGCGGATGTGCTGCAAAAAGGCGATATTCCCGGCGTCGAAGTTGAGCCAACTTACCGCAACGGTGAAGTGGTTGAGGATAAATACAAAGGCGAATACTCAGACCAAGTTTACACCAACGAGATCATCAAGATGATCGACAGCAAAAAAGACGACGGTAAGCCTTTCTTCGCTTACGTCCCATTCACCGGTATTCACCTGCCACTGCAAGCGCCTGAGTCGGCCTATCAAGATAAAGTCGATTACTACGTTGAACATGGTTGGGACTCGGTTCGAGAAGATCGTTTCGAACGCATGAAACAGATGGGCGTGATTCCTAAAGAGGCCGAGATTTCAGGACGCAATTCATTAAGCCGCCCTTGGGACTCGCTCTCAGAGAAAGAACAAAAGTGGTACGGCAAGAAAATGGCTGTGGCGATGGGCATGATGGAAATGCAGGACCAACAAGTCGGTCAGATAGTCGATTATCTGAAAGAAATCGGGGAATACGATAATACCTACATCATGTATCTAGCGGATAACGGCCCAGAAGCGGCGGATATTACCGGTGAAAACATCAGTGACCTGATCCGAACGTGGACCGCTCATCACTTCGATAATTCGACCGAAAACTTAGGTAAGGCGAACTCCAGTGTGTCACTTGGTCCTGAGTGGGCAAGCGCTTCAACCGGCGGCCTATCTTGGTACAAAGCTTACACAGCAGAGGGCGGTATCCGTGTGCCGTTTATCGTTAAGCCAGCCAAAGCGCTTTTAGAAGGTGAAGATGCGTTACAGCCGGGAACTCAAACAGATGACTTATCCCAAGTGAAAGACATTGCAGCCACGATTCTTGAAATTGCAGAGGTAGAGCATCCAGGAACGGAATATCAAGGTCGAGAAGTGGCGCCGATGAGTGGTGTGAGCTTGTTGCCTTACTTCAAAGGGGAAACGGCAGAGGTGCACAGTGCCGATAATGCGATTCCATTTGAATTGTTTGGTAGCGGGATTTTGCTAAAAGGTGATCATAAGATCATTCGAATCTCTACGGGAATGGGTGGCGACAGTGAGTGGCACTTATACAACACCAAGAAAGACCCAGCCGAGCAACATGACTTGAGAAATGAAATGCCAGATCTGTTCCTTGAAATGGTCGCTGAATATCAAGAATACGAAAAAGCGCAAAATATCGTCCCGGTTGACGAAGCGTGGAACCCGTTTGAAAACGTGAAATAGAGGAAAAACCACTCGGCCAACCTAATGCCATCAAGCTTGGTTGGCCGATGAACACCGTGTAAAGGAATTACGAATTGTTTTAGCTAATACAATAACTTTTACATCGAGGCACTCTTCATGACGACATTATCGCTATCAAATTTGAGTTCAGTTCCGCAGTTCAATGGCAAAGCACACAGCAAACTTCAGGCGTTAGCAAAACCGATTGGGGCGGTGTGTAATATCAGTTGCACCTACTGTTATTATCTAGAGAAACAGCAGCTGCTTGAATACCCAAAAGGCTCTCAATATAGGATGGATGAAGTCCTGTTAGAGCGTTATATCAAGCAATATATAGAAGGGCAGAATACGCCTGAAATCATCTTTTCTTGGCATGGTGGAGAGCCTACCTTGTTGGGGATTGAGTACTTTCAAAAGGTCGTCGAGCTGCAGAAAAAATATTGTCCCAACCACAGTAAGATCAGCAATGACCTTCAAACCAACGGAACGTTATTGAATGATGCGTGGTGTGAGTTCTTCAAAAAAAATGACTTTATCATTGGTGTGAGCATTGACGGCCCAGAGCACTTACACAATCACTACCGAACCAACCGTGCAGGCAAAGGCACTTTTTCTCAAACAATGCGTGGCATTCGCTACTTGAAACAACATAACGTCGAGTTCGCGACCCTAAGCTGCGTGAATGATGTGACAGGTAAATATCCACTAGAGGTTTATCGCTTTCTACGCGATGAAGTGGGTTCGAAGCAATTGCAGTTTATTCCTGTGGTCGATAAGCGCGAAGCTCACACCAACAATAAATGGTTGAGCAACCAACAAGCGATCATTCCCGTATCAGGCGAGGTTGAAGCTTGGAGTGTCGATTCAGTGCAATGGGGAGAATTCCTCACTACCATTTTTGACGAGTGGATTGAGCACGATTTTGGTCGGGTATTAGTGCCGTACTTTGAAAATTTTGTCGGAGTGTGGATGGGCAGAGAAAGCACCATGTGTACCTTGAGTGAGATCTGCGGAAAAGGGTTAGCGGTTGAGCCTAATGGCGATGTTTATTCATGTGACCATTATGTCTTTCCTGAATTTCAGCTGGGTAATATTCAGGAACAAGCACTTTCAACTTTAGCCTTCTCGCCAAAGCAGCAGAGTTTTGGGTTCGCCAAACAGAAGTCTCTGCCGAAACAATGCCAAGCCTGTGAGTTTAAATTTGCATGTCATGGCGAATGCCCCAAAAACCGTATCATCACAAGCCGAGATGGTGAAGCGGGGTTAAATTATCTCTGTGAAGGTTGGCTGAGCTTCTTCAAGCATGTCGACCCGGTTATTAAGGGTTTACTCAAAGCCAATAATATTGCGTCTCGTCTGGGGTAATGGAGTAGGCGTGAATGGATTCAATCAAGATTTAAAGTTAGATAAAAGGCTCACTAAATTGTGCGAGCCTTTTGGTATTTGGTATTTGGCTTCTGGTTACGGGGGTATTTAGTCAGCCGATTCTTGTGCCGAGATCATGGCAAGAATGGTCTCATCCATGGCATTGTTTAGAATCGAACGGTTGCGCTGCATAGCGGCCATAAGCGTTGAGCCTAGCCATAAGCCATAAAGCGTTCGAGATAGCGATTCTGGCTCTGCGATAGTGAAATCACCATCGGCATTACCTTCTTCAAACAGCTTTGCCATACGCAGGATGATCTTTTCTGCACCTTCTGCCATGGTCGATTGCAACGGGTTTTCAGAACCAGCTACTTCTCCCGCCAGTTTTACGACAAGACATTGGATATTGAAGTCTTCAGTCAGTTTCGACGCACACCAAAACTCGAAATAGGCTTTAACGCGGTCACGACGAGAAAGCGACTCATCACTTAAAAAGTCATCTAGCTTAGCGAAATGCTCATCAAAGTAGTTAGTAAGAAGGATTTCACCAAAGTGTTCTTTGGATTTGAAGTAATGGTAAAAAGAACCCTTCGTGCCTTCCGCTTGGTTGATGATTTTCATCAGGCCAACACCAGCAAACCCGTGTTCATTAATAAGGCTAAACCCTGCATCGAGCATAGCTTGTCGCATGTCTTTCATTGTTCTTACTCTTTATGCTGAGAATGAGGAATAGTGTAACGAGCAACATACCAACCGTCCAGTCTAGCGCGTTAGGACGCGGTCAATAATTGATTCGTTCCGTCAAAGTAACATTTTCTCTTATTGGCACTTCTAAGCGACAAAACTTTTTTCAAGATAAGCACATCCTATAAATCGAAAATAACAACCTTAAAGGGCTTGTTTGGTGCCTTAAAATGGCTAAATCAGGGTGTTTTAAGTTACTGTTTTTGTTGGTTTTTAATTTGGTGTTTTCTTGAGATCGCAATGGTAGTCTTAGCTTAATTTCTTTAGGGGGCTAAATGGACACCAATAACAGCACTTATCATCAGCACAGTTTTGCTCAGCAAGATTTATCAGAGCTTACATTTACAGCCTGCACGTTTATCCGTTGTGATTTCAGACGTTCGAACTTACGTGATGCAACGTTTATTAACTGTAAGTTTATCGAACAAGGCGATATTGAGGGATGCCACTTCGATGTTGCAGATTTGCGTGATGCAAGTTTTCAGAACTGTCAGTTGGCGATGGCGAATTTTAGTAATACGAATTGCTATGGTATTGAGTTACGTGATTGTGACCTGAAAGGGGCGAACTTTACTCGTGCGAATTTTGCCAATCAGGTAAGCAATAGAATGTATTTTTGCTCTGCGTATATTACGGGCTGTAATCTGTCATACGCCAATTTTGAACAAGCTTGTTTAGAGAAGTGCGAGCTGTTTGAGAACCGTTGGATAGGCACTTACCTTGGCGGAGCGTCACTAAAAGAGTCCGATCTTAGCCGAGGCGTGTTCTCGGAAGATGTATGGGGGCAATTTAGTATGCAAGGGGCGAATTTGTGTCATGCAGAACTAGAAGGGTTAGACCCTCGCAAAGTAGATACAACAGGAATCAAAATTGTTGGGTGGCAACAAGAGCAACTGCTTGAAACCATGGGTATTGTGGTAATGCCCGATTAATAGGGCTAGCGAAGCGAGTAAATGGTATAGAGAAGGCGGTTGTTTTGTTTTCCTAACCATTGATAGACTACTGGCTCGCGGCTGCACATGTTTATATTCAATTTAATCTAGAGAAAATTATGACTATAGAAAATGTGCTTCCTGAAGATTATGCAGAAATGCTTAAGGTTTGGGAGAATTCGGTCCGAGCAACTCATGACTTTATTACAGAAGAAGATATTGAGTTTTTTAAACCTATCATCATGGAACATGCGTTCCCTGCGGTTTCTTTGAAATGCGTTAAAAATGAAAGTGGTTCGATAGTTGGCTTCGTGGGTGTCCATGATGCAAAAGTCGAGATGCTTTTCGTTTTGAATGAAGTTCGAGGGCAAGGCGTAGGTACGGTGCTGTTGCAACATGCGATTGAGCAGTTAGCAGCCACCAAAGTTGACGTTAATGAGCAAAACCCACAAGCGGTAGGTTTCTATCAGCACATGGGGTTTAAAGTAGAATCACGCTCACCAATTGATGATATGGGAAAACCATTTCCAATTCTGCATATGACGCTGTAAGACTCGGTTGTCGTATCACTCGGTTGTAATCAACCACAGTCGCTAGAAGAAAAGCCCAAAGCTAATAACTTTGGGCTTTTCCGTATCTGAACCAATGATAACCAAATTATCCAATATGAGGCAGATCTGAATAGGTGCGTGAACGAGGTGTTACTCACTTACAAAGTGGTGGTGTTTGTATTTCATACGGGATCTTGGTCACTGATCTTAGCGCTTAACATTACCCAAACGCCCAAATTAAATGTAACCATCATCACAATTAATACTTGGTCAATACGTATAAATAGATCTTTATCACGTTTGTGTAATCTTATTTAAATCCTATAACTGGGCTTGCTATCAAATTTAAACTATTGACTTGTTGTTAATAATAAAATTGTAATTAAATTTCATGATAAATATGAGAGGTAGAGAATAACTAATCGTTTGACTCTGATATTTAAGTGACCTGGATCTCACTTTGTTGCCATTTCTCTATTCTTCTACTTCCATTGATAATAATCCCAACAAAAACGAACAAAGAATAACTGGGATATATTATGCTTTATGACCTTATTGACCACGACCTAATTGATGTTATTAACCACTCTGAATACAAGTGGGAAGATGCAGTTAAGGAAACGACTCGTTACCTACAAGATAAGGGCTACGTTACCGATAACTACGCAGACGCGATCATTCAGTCAACGCATGATAATGGACCTTATTACGTTCTTTGTCCAGGTATTGCTATGCCTCATGCCCGCCCAGAAGCAGGTGTACTAAAGACTGGACTTGGTATTCATGTCTTTTCTAACCCGGTGGATTTTGGGTCTGATATGGGGCCTGCCAATGTCTTATTAACATTAGCTGCAAAGGATTCAGATACACACATTGAGGTTATTCAAGCGCTTAGCGAAATGCTGGTTGATGAAGAAAACATTGCCAAACTGGCTGCTTCTTCTTCAAAAGCAGAAGTGCTTGAAATTATTAAAAGTTACTAATAATAACCTTTGAAAATAAGGAATATAACGTGTCTACAAATATAAGAGCCAAAGTGCAAGCTTTTGGTGGTCATCTGACTGCCATGGTATTGCCAAATATCGGAGCCTTCATTGCTTGGGGCTTCATTACCGCATTATTTATCCCAACAGGTTGGATGCCGAATGAGTATTTCGGTGAGCTTGTTGGTCCGATGATTACCTATTTATTACCATTATTGATTGGTTATACCGGTGGTCAGATTGTTGGTGACAAGCGTGGTGCTGTAGCTGGTGCTATCGGTACTATGGGTGTTATTGCCGGCGCCGAGATTCCAATGTTTGTTGGTGCAATGATCATGGGTCCACTAAGTGGCTGGGTGATTGTTCAAATCGATAAACGCCTACAAGACAAGATCCCTTCTGGTTTCGAGATGGTGGTAAACAACTTCTCGCTAGGTATCTTCGGCATGTTGATGTGTCTATTTGCTTACGCGATTGTTGGTCCAGCTGTAACTGCAGCGAACCTATTCGTTAAATCGGGCATCGAAGCGCTTGTAGCGACTGGCTTCCTACCGTTACTTGCAATTATTAATGAACCAGCAAAAGTCTTGTTCCTGAACAACGCTATCGACCAAGGTATTTACTACCCACTAGGCCTACAAG
Source organism: Vibrio sp. 10N.261.54.A5 (assembly GCF_041471145.1). Lineage (NCBI taxonomy): Bacteria > Pseudomonadati > Pseudomonadota > Gammaproteobacteria > Vibrionales > Vibrionaceae > Vibrio > Vibrio sp. 10N.261.54.A5. The sequence goes on from NZ_JBFRNU010000069.1 coordinate 28,441, forward strand.
CAGCAGCTGAAACAGGCAAATCTATCTTCTTTATGGTGGCGTCTAACCCTGGCCCTGGTTTAGGTATGCTTCTGGCTTACGCTAAGTTTGGTCAAGGTCTAAGTAAGAAATCAGCACCAAGTGCAATCATCATCCACTTCTTCGGTGGTATTCATGAGCTGTACTTCCCATACGTGCTAATGAAGCCAATCATGATTTTAGCGATGATTGCAGGTGCGGCAACAGGCATCGCAACGTTCAATCTACTTGATGCTGGTCTGGTTGCAGGTCCAAGTCCAGGTTCAATCTTCTCTTACCTAGCTCTAACACCAAAAGGCAGCTTCTTCGCGACCATCGCCGGTGTAACAACAGCAACGATTGTTTCTTTCTTAGTCGCAAGCGCAATCCTCAAAGTAAGCAAGAAAGAGGAGTCTGAAGAAGAGTTTGAGCAATCAATCACAGACATGAAAGATATGAAAGCTGAAGGTGCAGCAGCAAAATCGCCAGCACAAGCAGCGGTAAAAGCAGAAGCGAAAGACATTAAATTTGTCGCCTTTGCATGTGATGCAGGGATGGGCTCAAGCGCAATGGGGGCATCAACCTTTAAGCGCAAACTCGAAAAAGCCGGCTTTAACGTTGAAGTGAAGAACTTCGCAATCGAAAAAGTGCCGAGCAACGCGGACGTGGTGGTGACCCACGAGAGTCTAGAGAGTCGAGCAATCAAAGCAACAGGCCTGCCTGTGGTGACCATCAAGAACTTCCTACATGACCCAGCATTAGACAACCTAATGGACACCATCGGTCAGCAAGCTTAATTAATATTCTGGGGTCAGGTATTGGCCCCACTTTTCGGAGATAAAATCATGGTTCAAACAACTGCAGCGGTAATTTGTGGTGAGAAAGACGTTCAACTAAGAACCTTCGATCTACCAAAGATTTCAGATGATGAACTGCTGGTTAAAAACGTTTCAAACAGCATCTGTCTATCGACTTACAAAGCAGCACTCCTCGGCAGTAACCACAAACGTGTGCCTGAAAATATTGCTGAAGTACCTGTAATGACAGGCCATGAATACGCAGGTGTGATTGTAGAAGTAGGTGCTAACTTACAAGACCGTTTTAAGCCGGGCGAACCATTTGTACTGCAGCCCGCAATGGGCTTGCCAACAGGCTACTCAGCAGGCTACAGCTACGAGACATTCGGTGGTAACGCGACGTACTCAATCATCCCTAAAGTAGCGATTGATTTAGACTGTGTGCTGCCATACAAGAGTTCTTACTATGCAAACGCATCGCTTGCAGAGCCAATGTCTTGCATCATCGGTGCGTTCCACGCTAGCTACCACACAACCCCATACGTGTATGAACATCAAATGGGCATCAAAGAGGGCGGAGCGTTAGCGCTACTTGCATGTGCTGGCCCTATGGGTATTGGCGCGATTGATTACGCGATTAACGGCCCTGTGAAGCCAAGCCGTATTGTGGTGACTGATATCGATGAAGCTCGTCTCTCGCGCGCAGAAAGCCTTATCCCGGTATCAAAAGCGACCGAGAATGGTATTGAACTCCATTACGTAAACACAGCGAAAATTGATGACCCTGTTACGTACTTAAAAGAACTGAATGACGGCAATGGCTATGACGATGTCATGGTGTATGCAGCGGTTGCACAGGTGCTTGAGCAAGCTGATGAGCTATTAGGTAACGATGGCTGCCTGAACTTCTTTGCTGGTCCAACAGATAAGCAATTTAAAGTACCGTTCAACTTTTACAATGTGCATTATGAATCTACGCATATTGTAGGAACCTCTGGCGGTTCAACAGGGGATATGGTTGAATCCATTGAACTTTCGGAAGCGGGTAAGATCAACCCATCATTTATGCTAACTCACGTTGGTGGCTTAGAGGCGGCACCTCACACTATCCTAAATCAACTGGATATTCCGGGTGGTAAAAAGCTAATCTACCCGCATATTGACCTGCCACTGACGGCAATTGATGAGTTCCATAAGCTAGCAGAGCAAGACCCGTTCTTCGGCGAACTAGACCGAATTTTGAAAGATAACAACTACGTTTGGAACGAACTGGCAGAGAAAGCACTGCTTGAGTTCTACGGCGTTAGCCTAACGGCGTAATCGATGATTTCGTGGCAGCTACACTGCTGCCACGACCAATAAGGAACATGTTATTACGGTGCAAGACGAATTATTAGATGCCTTAGAAGAGTGCGAAACCGCCACTTGTTTTATCCAAGCATCTCATAAGCTGATTAGCGTTAAGTTAAAGCATTTGTTACCAAGGGTATTTGTTCAAGATCCTTTGGTGATTGAGTATGCCGTGACCCCTCTACTCAAAGAGGATGGTCCTTTGGTCGAGATTGATGTGGTATCAAAGCTGATGTTTGCGATGGGTAAGATCTCAATAGAGAGTTACGCAGATATTAACTTGTTTGACCAAATGCACGGTTTTGTCGCTCAGCAACAAGAGCCAATTTCGTTTAGTGATGATGTCATTTACGACTTCATCACTAATCAAGCGACGCTCTCAAAGAGCGACGGCAGCATCTATCTTGATTCGATTAACCAATTAAAATTTTCATCATTCGACTCCTTTTCTCAAGCTCGCTATGAGTCACTGGTCAAAACCGTGTTGAAGCTCGCTTGCGAAGGTTTGTTAGAAACTGTGGAGAACGAAATTTTAGATTAAGGCTTTTCATATGAAAGTTTCCCTAAATGTCAGTGGCTTTGAGACCGAAGCTGTGTTTTCAGATAACAATATCGAACAAATTCATAAGCCATTGGTTGAAAAGTTTTCTCGTCTTTACCAAGAAAAGAACGAACGAACGGTTATATTCTTAGCTGCGCCTCCTGGCAGTGGAAAATCAACCCTAGCGGCATTCTGGGAGTACCTATCTCACACAATCCCAAATGTTGAACCATTGCAGGTGCTGCCTTTCGATGGCTTTCATTACCCGAACGAGATCCTCGATTCGAATTACACCATCCGCGGTGAAGAGAAGATAAAGCTGCGTAGTATTAAAGGCGCACACGAAACCTTTAACCTCACATCTCTTATCGACAAACTCAAGAAGCTAAAAGTTCAAGACCCAAAGTGGCCTTACTACGATCGTAACCTGCATGATCCAGTTGATGACGCAATCACCGTTGAAAAAGAGATTGTGGTGATTGAGGGAAATTGGCTTCTGCTCGATGAACCAGTATGGAGTGGGTTGAATGAGCTTGCTGATTTCACCATCTTCATCGATACCGCTCCTAAGTTTTTAGAAGAGCGTTTAGTGAACCGCAAGATTCGTGGTGGCTCAACGCTTGAAGAGGCTCTCGCTTTTTATAAAAGTTCAGATTCAAAGAATGTAGACATGGTTTTAAATCATTCTGTAAAAGCGGACCTAACTCTATATATGAACCAAGATGGTTCTTTTGATATCAATTAATTCTAGGAGGTCGCTATGAAGATCGTCGTCGACAGCCACACTCATACTCTTGCCAGCGGCCATGCTTACAGCACTATTATTGAGAACGCTAAAGCAGCACAGCATAAGGGGCTGAAACTTCTTTGTACAACGGATCATGCTCCTGAAATGCCGGGTGCCCCCCACTACTGGTTTTTCAACAATCAAAGAATTTTGCCCCGCTTTCTTCACTATGTTGGAATCCTACGTGGAGTGGAAGCAAACATCACCAACATTGAAGGAGACTTAGATCTATCCCCTTCAACCTATCAGCACCTTGACTGGACTATTGCCAGCTTCCACGAACCTGTGTTTCCTCCATCCACTGAAGAGATACATACCCAAGCCCTCATTAATATAATTGAGGGGGGAAAGGTTGATGTGCTTGGGCACCTTGGTAACCCAAATTACCCATTTGATATTCGAGCCGTGCTCGAGTGTGCTAAACAGCACAATGTGGCGATTGAGGTGAACAATACCTCTTTGACGGGAAAAAGCCGCAAGGGGAGTGATGTACGCTGTTCTAAGATTGTGGAGATTGGAAAGCAAGTCGGGGTTTATTTCTCGACAGGCTCAGATGCCCATTTTTGTGAAGATATAGGGCGTGTAGATCTCGCCATAGCGCTCCTTGAAAAGCATGATGTGGAAGAAGACAAAATAATCACTACCTCAACATCCCGCTTTTTGAACTTTTTATTATTGCGCGGTAAGAGTCGAATCGAAGAATTTGCACACTTATATTAAGTGTGTTGTTGAGTTAATGATTACTGGTATCAAAAAGCCCAAAGCTATTAACTTTGGGCTTTTCCGTATCTGGTAACCAGCATTTTATAATGAATTTTTAAAAAGAGAATGCTTGGTGATAGAGAACTGATTGGTTGATTAATGCATGCCTGAGCGCATTTTGTCGGCGAGCGCAAAGAAGACAAAAATGACGAAGCATACTAGAGCAGCACACAGTGAAGTTAAGATGGTTGTGGCGTCTTTTGAAATCAATGGAGTGGTGATAGAAGCTAGCGCTATCAACATAACAAGGATATGAACAATTCGACCCGGAATTGGATTTTTATGACAGAATGAAGCCCAGAGGTAACGCATTTTCAACACCAGTATAAAATTAGTGGTTTTATTCTATTTTCTTAGTGAGTATTTTGTAAATAACAATTGGTTACAATTGGTTGTAAATATGATCTAAGTCGAATTAGTATTAAACCAGTTAAATAACAGCAGTTTATTGATCTTTTATTGAATTTTAACTTTCAAAATGAACATCATAATATTCCGTATTCTTTGGAATGCTAAGTCAAATATTATTCGAATTTTTGTTTTTTGACTTAAGATCTCATTTATTGAGTGTTCTGTTAAGAGACCGTTTGCGTACAGGTATTGGTGGCGTAACTATCAAGCGAATTAGAGTCATCCTAGAGCCTGTTATTCGTTTTATGTTATTTATCAAAGTGACTCCTCAAATTGAGAGCGAAGTAATCTTGTGAATTTTTCGGTTTGATATACTCAATATTCATTCGATAAAGATGATGGAGATGATATGTCGAAAACCGCGAAGATCATTAATGAAGATAAGCTGGTAAAAAAAGCAGTTGAAGTCGGTTTTAAGATGGCTAAGCTACAAGGTTTTGATTTGCCAAATTCATCCCAACCGATAAAGGTTAAAGCGGTGTACTTGTTCCTTGTTGAAGTCAATCAGATCACACCGTTACCGGACAGTAAGTTGGATGGTGCAAATATTAAGAAGCGCCTAGCGTTATGGATACACAACGCTTTGCCTGATAATGATCCTCTGAAGTAAGCAGAGACTAACTCGTTTTTATGTGTGAAACCTAGCGGTCACTCGCTAGGTTTTTTTGTTTTATGATTGCTATTTCGAGTTTAAACCGAGTCAGTAAAGTAATAGCAAACCTTGGTAGCCACCGATCTGTACTTCATCGACATACTCTCCCACTCTGCCGTCAGCACTTACGGGCTTCATTGGTCGGTCTAATCGAATCGAGATTTTCTCTGCAGCATAAAAGTCAGCATTTTTCCCATAAAAATCGGTGCGATAGAGAACTCGTCCATGCTCAAACTCTCTGGCTATCACCATGTCTTCTGGGCCGCCTTCTACAACCTGCTTATCTGATTGATAAAGGAAATAGGTATGAGTCGGTAGCAGTGAAACCTTGCCATTAGGTAAGTCTTGATGAGTGACCTGGGATTGCGAAGTGTTGCCAACAATCGTGTAATCCTCAGATTGTGGAGTACGAGTTGAGAGCATCAATGAGGTAGGTTCAAACCCCGAAGGAATCACACCTGAAGGTTTTCCAAGAGGGATATCGAGCAATGCTGTGGGCTTATAAGCCATGTTTTTGGGTACGCCCGGTTTCCAGAAGTTATCTGTTGTGGTGTTGTTGCTCCCATACACGTAACTGTTGTTCCATTGATTGAAATAGCTGTGTTCAGGGTGGTAGTTGAGGTAATAGACAGCGAGAGTTGAGTACTGGTCTTGTTGCCAATTCTCTTGGTTGTTTCCAAAGAACTGCACTCGTCCATAGCGCGTAGTGGCTTGTTGAATAACCTTCGACCCTGAATAGCCGAGTGCTGAGTTATCCCAAAACTTCGATAGCCCGCCATAGCCGCTAAATCCCGTTGACGGAAATATATAGTGCTCCCTGAAATACAGGTTTCCTGCATCGATAAGGTGCGCTTGCCCATTTCGACCATAGAGGTTAGCCGTTCCAATGTTTAGCCCGATTAATGGTTTGTCATTAACGGCAGTCAATCGTTTGAGAAAGGCGGTGAACTCTTGCTTATAGCGTTCATCCGCTTCAGTTGAGCCTGCGATAGCATCAAGCTCAGCGATGTTTCCCCCAGAGTAAATATCAAATTGATTGCTACCTAAGAGCTTATTGGTGTCATCGTTGTAGGCGCCACGGAGTCCTAGTTTTGTCCAGTGTTGACCATAATAACTGCCCATTGCCATCAATAGCCCGGGATTAGCCAGATTGGTTAGCGACCATGACGAATTTTGGTCCCACATTCGACCAAAAGGAATAACACGGGACTGCCAACGAAATCGAGCTGTGGCAGACTTGTTGCTTCGGTTTTGGTATTCAGCAGGAGATAAATAGTTGTCGTTGTTGAGATCGGCCGACTGGTCGAAACCAAGAATTTTTCTCCAATGCGTTGTTTTATCGGGAGAGCGGTTATTTACTGCTGCTGATGACAAGTCTTTTGGAGCGACGTTCGGAAAGCTATCCCCGAGTTGAACACGGTTTAAACGAGGTCGAATATCATTTGCGCGGCCTTGCCAGCGCACTCTAACAACGTATAAACGCCCACCATCACGGACAAAAGATGAGCCAAAAAATTGGCCGCCACCATAACTTTGGCCACTGCCATCATGAGTGCTTGCTCTTACCCAATCTGCGGGTAATAGCCAGTTTACCGCTTGGTTCTGAGTCATGTTCTTGGTGCCATCTTCCGTTATTTCGATTTGAGACCAATCGGTCACATGATTCTCAGCATTCATCGAAGATGGATATTCAATCCGAAATTTTCCTCCTTGTGCAAAGCGTGAAAATTCAAATTCTAAATGGTCAAACTTTTCAGAGTGATAAATGTAGAGCGCACCCCCTTGTTGGAAATGTTCAAAGACATCGGTATCCCAAGGTGTGGGTTGGTAAAGGGCAAAACCTGCGTGCATTTCGTCTTCGGTATAACCAACGAGCATAGGCTTGCGGTTTAATAGAGTGTTCTCACCATGAGTCGGGTCAGGCTCTGCAAGGATGGTGTCTTCTGAAAAGTGTAGAAAAAAATCTTCGTAATCGATGTCGTATCGTTCAGCGATGTCTCTAATTTCGTTTTCGAACGGGCCTGAATTTAACTCTAACTTTTGGTTGTACATGTAGCCAACGGCCTGGACTTTGTTGTTGAGGCTCGGCTCCGCATTCGCTCCAAACATCAAATCACTATTGTTGAGCTCCCAATCAACCACATCGTGGGCTGATATTTCATTGCCTTGTAAGTCGATCCCTTGCTCATGTTGACCGGGTAGAACGATCGTGTAGTTGGCCCAAATGATATTGGGAAAGGTAAGGCTGGTAAGAAAAATGGCTGAGACTAATCGTGTTGTTTTCATTATGTTTCCTTGCCATTCACTCTTTAAGTGTTATCCCTGTTTGGTAAGTGTAGCCAATCGTAATATCTATGTTCTGTTTCCGGTTATGTCTAATGCTGAGCGGTGCTCACTTTGCTTATATCGGCGTGTTACTTGCATCTTTGGGTAGGGGAAGCACTCTGTTAGTAACAGTAACTTGACAGGTTAGAGCTTGCTAACAAGTATTAAGTTGATGATTTTAAATCCGTAATCCATAGGTTTTCCGAAATTGAATGATTGAGGGCGTAGGTGTGGATATTCATTTTGACGTTCAATATGACCGAACTTGATAAATAGCGAGGAAATACCTCTTATGATGTATTTATTATTTTTGTTGTTACTTGTGGCGATGCTATGCGCCTTTTTCGACAAGAAGACCGCGGCTTATGGTTTTTTTGCGGGCTCTGTGATTCTTGGGTTGTATTGGTTTAATCACCATGCGACCGACTCGTTACCTATCCTATTGTAAGGAGCTCACATGAATCGAAATCAGTTAACGCTCCTAAATACGCTTGGCCTACTCGGCATGACCGTAGTGCTGTTGATAGGCTTTATCCTTCAGTTTGTGCTTCATGAGTTGCCTTGCCCGCTGTGTTTGTTGCAACGTATCGGTTTTGTGATGGTTGCGTTTGGCTTCATGTTGAATGTGGTTTATGGGCCTCAACCTCGTCACTATGGCATTGTTTTGATCGGGGCCTTGTATGGTGTCGCCACCTCACTACGGCAGGTCTCATTGCACGTGATTCCAGGCACGCCTGGCTATGGGAGTCCTATCTTTGGAATGCACTATTACACTTGGGCTTTCGTGTTATTTACTGCGACCATATTAGCGGTTGCTGTCATTCTAATATTGACTAATAAAGAGCCATCGCAAGAAGCGTATAAGATGAGTAATTTGGGGCGTGTGGCGTGCTTATTAGCCATCGTCGTGGTTGCACTCAATGCTATCGCTACCTTTGTTGAGTGTGGTCCTTATCAGTGTCCAGATAACCCAGTGAGCTATTGGTTACTCAACTAACTCACATGGCAGTTATCAGCAAAAAGAGAAAGCCACAGCGTTTTGAAGTGACCCCGTAAAGTTGGACATTTCTGTTAAGCGGCTTTCAAGGCCTGAGTTCGATATTCTATCGGAGTCAGGCCTTTTAGTTTCACTTTTATACGTTTGGTATTGTAGTACTCGATGTATTCTTTAATTTGCTCTATCAGAGCATCTGCATCTTCAAAGCTTTGGTTGTGATACATCTCTGTTTTGAGTAAAGCAAAAAAGTTTTCAGCAACCGCATTATCCAAGCAGTTACCTTTTCTCGACATGCTTTGCGTTAACCCACTCTCCGCTACCTTTTTTTGATACTGTCGATGGCGATATTGCCAACCTTGATCGCTATGTATAATTGGCTTTGAGTTGGGTTTAAGCTTTGATATGGCTTCCGTCAGCATATCCGTGACAAGCGGCAAGCAGGCATTTTTAGCCACTCTATAAGCAACCACTTCCTGAGTAAACAAGTCGACAACGGGAGACAAGTATACTTTCTGCTCTTTTACTTTGAACTCCGTGACATCAGTTACCCATTTTTCATCGGGTTGAGTCGCACTAAAATCTCTTTCAAGCACGTTAGGAGCTGCTGTTCCAGACTCTCCTCGATATGAACGATACTTTTTAATCCTGACCGTCGATTTAAGGTTGAGCTGAGCCATAAGCCTTTGAACCGTTTTGTGATTAAGCTCGAACCCCTGATTTTTTAGTTCCAAGTGAATTCGGCGGTAGCCGTATCGCCCCTTATGCTCATGATAAATTGACTTTATCAACCGCAGCTCACGTTCGTAGCTATTTGGGCGCTTGCTCGTTTGAGCCTGATAATAAAAGACACTTTTTGCCAGCTGTAGAGTGTGCAGTAAGTGCTTTAACGGGTATTTGCTTTTAAGAGTTAGAGCTATGACCGCTTTTTCTTTGTTCGACGGTTTTTTTCCTGATCCAACTCTTCCAACTTTTTTAGAACGGCATTCTCGGTTCGTAAATAGACCAACTCCTCTTTTAGCTCCTCAAGTGTCATTTCATCATCAGGCTTAGTGGTACGTTGAGGTTGCTGTTTCATTGAGGGTCTTCCTTTCTGGCGCATTTTGAGCCCTTTGATACCGTGCTCATTAAATCGTTTGAGCCAGACAGAGAGTATCCCAGGGGATGAGAGGTTTAATACTGCGCTAGTGTGCGTGAGAGACCATTCATTCGTCCACATTAAATTCAATGCTTTTCGTTTTGTCTGAGCAGTAACCGCTTGGTTAGTTGGTAAAAATGAATCAGCACCATGGATGGCAAAGACTTGAGCCCAATACCGTATCTGTCTTGAAGAAATTGAATATTGTTTTGCTAAGTAGAGAGATGACGTGCCATCTAAGTATTGCCTAGCAATGATACATTTTAGCTCTCGGCTATATTTGGACATAAAAAGACCCCCAATAATTGGTGTCCAACTATTGGGGGTCAGTTCAAATATTCGACTGGCTTTTTTGGATCTTAATTGCTGCAAGTGACCATCGATTTGAATTCGAGCTAAAAAACAAAACTCAACATGATCGTATAAAGGACGGCATCTTTGTCATCAAAACCAGTAAGTGCGTTGAAATTCTCAACAAAGGCACCGTTTGCTTTACGAGCCTCAAAGTATTGCACTTCGCCATTGATGGAGACGTTAGGTAACACATCGTAATCCACACCAATTAGGTAGCTGTTTCCTGTTAGGTGTTCGTGAGAATCAAACTCTGCTCCGTAAACGACGTATGGAGTGAATAAATCTAGTCTGTAGCCCAAACTAGCGTACATCGAGGACGAGATGTTACTGATCTGTCCTTCACTTGCAAGCACCGCTTGACCTAATTCATACTCAACACCTAACGACCAAAGTTGAATGTGTTGGTTGTCTTGTTTGCTACTGAATGGAGCTGTTATCGAAGTCCCAGGGATTGTAATCGTGCCAGAAACGGTTTGATCAAAATTGGAGTCGAGGAATGACAAGTTCCAACGATAGTTTTCACCGCTCAATTGAAGATTGGCACCGAACATTCGGTTGGTTTCAAATTCCAGTTTTGTAGTCGAGTTGAAATCTACGTCATTTTTATCTTTTATGCCGATAAACGGAGTAAGTAAAAGAGTAGCTTCGTCACTGACATCGTGAGTCCAGCTCACTTTTATGCCATTGAAAGCTGTGATTCCGAGAACGCTGTTATACACCTCTGTAGGTGGCCTCGCGGTCATATAGGCTTGGCCTACATAGTAGTACTCAGAGGCAAGGAACAGTGGCAGTCGTAATCGACCAATGCTGACATCAAAGTCATTAAATTCATAACCTAAGTAAGCCCACTCTAGCTGCGGCTCACTCCAATCATATTGGGGTGGCTTGACAACTTGCACGGAAGCTTTGAATGAGTTGTAGAAGTAATCGAGTTGAACACCAAATGTGGTATCACAGTCGTAACAGCTCTCATCAGTAAAACCGCGGTTGATGATTAATGGATTATCGTTATCCGATGTTGCCCAAGACGTTGAGCCAAAGCCACTCAAGGATAAATTATCGGTAAGTTCGATATTCGCAAAAGCCGGAGAGGCCATTGAGGCACATAACACTGACGTAATTATTCTTTTCATATTATTTCTCCGAACTTATAACGTAGAGAACGTTGGCATTTTGAGGAACCGAAGAGAGTGGGGAGTAACCAATACGGTTTGGTTTGTCATCAAGCCAGTCGACTAAGCTGTCGGTTGACGCCGTTTTGATTTCTCTTGGATAACGCGCTTTTCCTGAAAAAGATAAACCAGCCCAGTGTGCATTCATTTGAGCGGCATTTTTTCCAAGCAAAAGCTGATAAAAGTCCTCTCTTTCGGCACTGTTCTCAGGCCAATCAGACAGTTCAACACGTTTGCCATTGAGGTGCTTAGTTTTCCCTCTATAGAGCTTTCGCGCTTTGTTTATTGATATCTCTTCAAATCCGGAGTCTAAAGAAAATATGGCATAATCTTCAGCGGCGTGAGCAGGGCTTAGAAAAAGCAAGCTTCCTAATAGCCCTACCGCGACTGGCAACATGACTCTGCGGGGAAGTGTTTTTATTGTTCTAATCCAATCCATGAGGTATCTCCTAACAAGTCGCACTTTCTATTTGATGGAATAGCTTTTCTTTTCTTACGGGCTTCGCTACGTATCCATCCATTCCGGAATCAAAGCACTTTTGAATATCATCATCGATAACACTAGCGGTTAACGCGATAATAGGAGTTTTGCTTAAGCCTTGGTTTTTCTCGTGTTCTCGAATCTCCTTAGTTGCCGTGAAACCGTCCATAACAGGCATCATGCAATCCATCAAAATAATGTCGAAGCTACTGTCGTTCTGGTACATATCAACGGCAATTTGTCCGTTGTCTGCAATTTCAAAGGCATATCCGGCCTTCTTCAGCATGATAGAAGCTACTTTTTGATTGACGCGGTTGTCTTCGACTAGCAAGATTCTCTCTGATTTGCTCGGAATTGCGTTTTGTTCCGCTTCTTCAGGCAAAGTACGTTTGGTCGCAGCCCCGTTGATAATTGGAGTGACAGTTGCAGGTTGTTTCTTAGGTTGAGCTTTATAGGAAGCTGGTAGTGGCATAGCTTCTACCGCGGTGAGTACTTTCTCTTTAAGCATTTCGAACTTGAATGGTTTTGGTACATAGTCATCCATACCAACGTCGAAACACCTCTGAATATCGTCATCGATGACACTGGCGGTCAATGCAATGATAGGGATGCGTCGCGTCGCTTCTGTTTCTTTTTCAATTCTTCGGATGTTGCTTGTTGCATCAAAGCCATCCATAACCGGCATCATGCAGTCCATGAGTATCACCGCGTAATGAGGATTAGCGGTGAACATGTCCACAGCTTCTTGACCATTATTAGCGAACTCGAATTCAAAACCACTTTTACCGACATGAAGACCAGCAATTTTTTGGTTGATCTTGTTGTCTTCAACGATGAGGATTTTGTGTTGGATCTCGACTGATGTCTGGCTTGCTTCTGATAGTTCCGCCAAACCTCGTGTATCACAAAGCTCAATAGCTTTAATTAAACGCAAGCCGAGTAGGGGCTGTGCGACTTGTGCAGTAACGCTGTCACCAAGATCCGCTGGCTCACTTAAGAAGGAGCGTATCAAACAGATAGTGATGCCGTTTTGGTGCAGCTTTTCTAAGTTATCTGCGTGGGTATTAGCTAGGAATGCGTCATCTTCGGCGAAAACAACAGTAATAGGTTTAGTGTGTTTTTGAGTGGAGAGCTGCTCTGTAATTGCCGTTATATCATTCGTTTTATCGGTAACCTTCAAACCATAAAGGTTAAGGTCGGACTCGATTCGCTCGGAGAGCATGTTTTCGTTACCCAGCACATAAATATCAGCCGTTGCTGTACTTGGTTTTGGCAGTATCAAGTCAACAGGCAATACCAAGTCGAAGTAGAAACAGCTTCCTTCACCTTTGACGGAGTCGAGTTGAATTTGACCACCCATCAGCTCTACCAACTGTGTACTGATGGCTAGACCAAGACCAGTACCACCAAATTGACGTGTGGTTGAATCGTCTTCTTGAGCGAACGGTTCAAATATCTGTTTTTGTTGCAGTGAATCGATACCAATACCCGTGTCTCGTACAGCAAATCGAATAGTGGCATTGTTATCTGCTTTGTTGAGCGTTTGAATTGATAATGTGACGCCACCTTCAGCCGTAAACTTCACCGCATTCGACATAAAGTTCATCAAGATCTGTCTTAAACGGTGATCGTCTATCATCACGCGTGCTGGTGTATCTGGGCTGATATCAACGTTAATCGATATTCTTTGTTCTTTCGCTTTTGGTGCCACAATAGAGGCGATGTCGTATATCGACTCTCTAATCGATGCAGAATGCGGGCTGATTAATAGCATGCCAGACTCAATTTTAGAGAAGTCTAAGATATCGTTGATTAAGCTAAGGAGCAGTTGGGATGAAGTTTCGATCGTATCAACATAGTCACGTTGTGTCGGTGTAAGCGGCGTATCTGCGAGGATTTCCGAAATACCAATAACACCATTGAGCGGGGTGCGAATTTCATGAGACATGTTGGCCAAGAAGCTACTTTTTGCTTTGCTGGCTTGTATTGCGTTGTCTTTCGCGTGTTCGGCATCCTCTTTGGCTCTCTCTGCGTCTTCTTTTGCTACCGTCAATCTCTCTTTCGCGAGCTCTCGTTCGATGGTCAATCGTTCAACTTGCTGAGCAAACAGACTGAGTTCATCTTTACCTTGGATTAATTTATCTAAAGAAGGGCGCGTGTCATCATTTTCGCTTTTTAAGAAAGCTAACACCAAATTAAGGTTGTTAGTGACTTGTCTCGCCAAGCTAAGAGTTAAACCCATAACAATCGCTGCCAGCAAAGCGACGATTGAAATAAACAGGGTTCGTTGTATTTGCGCGTCATAGATGGCTTGCTCAACTTCTTGTTGAAACTCTTGCTTGATTACGCCGCCAAGGCTTTGTAATAAGTTGAGCCGTGCGCTCATCGCTTCTAAGCCGACAGACACTTCTTGTGGCGTCAGTTGGCTGATTGTATTTAGGTCGAGTAGCGCGCTTCTTATCTCTTGGCTTTGAGCAAACACATCATTTCGAAACACTTCAACCATCAAAGAAACTTGATGTTCGTTGGCGTTCAATGAAACAAAGCGCTCTAAGAACAATTGCTGTCTTTCACTCAAGGTTTTGATCTGTTCGGCGAGTTCTGGGTCGTACTCTTGGCTGATTTGGAAGATCTCAATCAGTGAACTACCAAGCTTGAACTCTTCGTTCGACCAAAACATCAACCACTCAAGTTGTTGAAGGGCAGTGAGGTGCTGTTGAATTTCACGTTTAGTGTTTTCAAAAGGGACTTTCTCTACTTCAAGTAACAGTTGCTTGTATAAATCGCTCTGCCATTCGAGGGCATCCAATTTATCGTAAGTGTCAGTCACTTGCATCGTCGATAAGGTCGCTTCGCTGAAATCGGCAACAAGTTGATTCATTTCACCAGATGCGTCTAAAAAAATGATGGGAGACAGGTTTTTAAGTTCTGCCTTTACTTGGTTGCTTTGAGTAGCAAACTCTTCAGGGCTAGAGGCTAAGGTACTTCTATACAAAATAGAAATATCTTGAAGATAGACAGATAACTGATTGGTTCGTTCAAAATCGGTTAACTGAGTCGTTAATATATAAGCCTGTCTACCTGCTAGGAAGAGTAATAATGAAATGGGAAGTAGAACTAAGCCAAAGAGTTTATGTTTGACTGAAAGGTTATTCCAAACCGTAATCGCCATATAAGGATCCATCCAACTGTCGTTATATAAAAACAGTAGAATAAAAATGCCGATATGGAAACTTTGAAACGGTAAATTTTACGTAAGTGTGGGAGAGGTATAAGTTCTTGTGATTCCAGAGCTTATTTTGAAATGCGTTCTTTTATTAGTAATTTATAGCGTTTGGCAGTTTGTTTAATTTTATGCTTATTGATGAATCACTTAAAAAGCTTACTAATGAGGACGATTGTTATCGAGGCTTAATTCGAAAAGAAGTTGCTCTAATACGGTTTTTGCAGAGGGTTCTAATGTCCAAATACCGAGCATTCTGTTAAGTGCGGCGCGATACACTCTGTTTTTTAGTAGGAAGGCGAGTGTGCTCGTATCATTGCTGAATACGTGCATTTGTACGATGGTGAGCTCTGCTTTGTTCTCAATGTCTATTTTCTGAAGATTGAAAGCGGGTAGGAAGGCAGACTCATACCAAACCTCAACGATCTCTCGAAGCTCCATCTCTTCTTCAGGTACATCGCACTCCTGAAGTTGGTGGTTTTCAGGAATTGCGGATAAGTAAGCTACATCAAGCTTGTCTGCAACGAATGTGTACATATTCTTCCTTGTTACCTGTGGTATTGGGGCGAATCATCCCTCTCGCTTATGAATTTGTCAATTATATCCATTTCCCTAAATAGCGAATTGTGATTAAGCGTTGAGGTTTTAGCTTAAGCTGTTTAAGTATTTGTCTGTTAAGCCAAAATATTTCAAATTTCCATCCGGCTCTAACACTAAACTCATGTTTGATGTTGCGATCAAACCAGGGTCGTTAGTCGAAAAAATCACGGTCTTATTCAACAATTTATCGGAGAACAGGCGGTTAAAGTACTGCGCATTTTCATTTTCTGCACCATTGAATGGCTCATCAATAATAATCAGAGATTGCTCACAGTTACCTAAGCCGAGTGCCAGACGCAATTTTTGTTGAATTCCATTCGGGAGACTTTTGCATTTATCCACGCTTAACTGAGTAGCTAAGCCTTCCGGAAGCCATTCATCTAACTCGAAGAAGCTCACCATCTCTTGCATCTTGTCTGTTGGAATCAGCCCGTTGTGTAGAATGAAGTTGGTCTCGAGTGAGCCTTCAAAAATATGCAAATTAAAAGGGATGTAGTTAATCGAGGTGCGATAACGGTAGCTATTGAACTGTTTAATGTTGTAACCATCGACAGAGACTGCGCCTTGATAGCGGTCTTCTAACCCAGCAATGATTGAAATTAAGGTGGTTTTGCCGCAGCCCGTTGGGCCACAAATGACCACTTTTGCACTGGGTGGGATTTTGAACCCCAAGTTAGTTAAGCCGGTTGCTGCTCCCGCGTATCGGTGACTGACACCGCTGCCCACGATGCTGCCTTGGAACAGGCGAATAGGCGGGCTTTTCTCTAAGGTTAATTTGTCGTCATTCATCGACATTAAATTGTTGATCTGTGCGGACGAAGCTTTGATCGACTGGAACTTGGAAATTGAGTTATAGATACCCATGATTGGGCCTAACGCTTTCCAAACCAGAATAACGGTCGCGAGCATGGCACCCGCATCAGAAGTACCTTCCATCACGCCAATAACTGCAGTCACGATACTTGCTGTGCCAATCACTTGGATCAAACTACCGCCAGCGGCCTGAATCTTACTGTTCGTTACGGCAACGTTCTCTGCATCGCTGGTGCTTTGCATATGCGATGCGCTGAATCGAGATTGAACGACACGAAGTAAAGGCAGGCCTTGGATAGTCTTGATACCACGAAGAATTTCATTCCATTGATACGAAACCATCGCATTGGCACGCGAACTTTTGGATGTGGCTTGCGAGTAGATATAGCGCGAGTAAATACAGAACACTAACATCAGTATTAAGCCGCCCATCACCACCAATGCCGCTGTACCAGACATCAGAGCAATGGCGATGATAAATACAATCACAAACGGCATATCAAAATAGCTAAGCGTTGATTCTGCGGTCACCAAGCGTCGGAAGGTATCGATATCTTTCAAACGTGCTAGCTGAGAAGAGACCCCAGCAGTAGATGTCATCGCATAGGGTAGCCAAAGCAATTTAGATATAACGGCTTGCGAGATGTGCACGGCGAGGTCTTTACCGGAAGTGGCAATGATATTGACCCGCATTTTCTTAAAGAAGTATTCAGAGAAGCCGACAATAATGGCGAATAAGGTTAGCCAATAGAGTGTGGCTTCGGAGCTCGAAGTCAGTGCGAAGTTATATACACTCATAATAAAGAATGGCTGCAATGCACCGAGAATACTGATGACGAAGCTGAGAATGATCAGGCTTTTAAGTTCATTGTTATAACGATAGAAAGCGTATTTAATCCAATTGCTTCTGTCTTGCGATTCCGGAGGTGGCTCGCGGAACAGACGAGAATATTCGCTAATCGCAATCAGCAAACAGGGCTTTTTGCACATTGGGTATTCAATGGTGTTGTTGTTCGTGTAATCAAACAGCAGCAACTTTCCATCTTTGGTGCCTAAGAAAATCGCACTTAGATTCTCTATTTCAATAAAGCATGGCTGAGGGTGTTTATCTATATTCTCGAGTGTCTTTAATTTGGTCACATCACAGCGATACCCAAGACGCTCTATGGTTGCTGTAAAGCTGTCGCTGTCTTTGTGTTTCGGAATAAAAGCATCGCTGAGTATCGCGGGTGTGCCTTCCCATTCGAGTGCTATCAAGGTGTAGGCCAAACCGCGGATAAGTGGCGATTGACTGTAACGTTCGTCGTATCCGCTGGATTCAAAATCCAAGACACGTTGCGGTACATTATTGAAGTCGACTAAGATACTCATTGGTCACCTCCGGTAAGTTTTACGCGTTTGAGGCGATGGTTAAGCTTGTCCATTTTATTACTGGCGATGATCAAGATTTTGTCGTTGGCTCGATAAGCCGTACTGGTGAGAACCATTCGTGCAAATTCCTCATCAAACACACAGTCGATGTCATCAAATATCAATACGCGCTTACTGGCGAGCAGGGCGCGAACTAATAATAGGGCGTAGCCAACTTGGCGTGAGAATGGGTTACGCATATGGCCTTTGAGTTCTGTATAAAAACCGGCAGGAAGCCCATCAATTTGAGCTTTGATGTTCATGGTTTCACACAGTGCAAACGCCGTGTTATTCAAGCTTGGGCGGAAACAGGTGAGGTTATCGATAATCGTCCCTTCTACGAACGAACTGGTCTTATCAACCATCAGAACACTGTTACGCCAAACGTTGTAATTGACGTCATCCAAAGGCGTGTCGTTAATCATGATATCTAGTTTGCTATCACTGTTCTGACGCGTAATACAGTTAGCGAGGTGGGTCTTACCCGAACCACTTTTCCCTGTCAGCAAATAGGCTTGTCCGAGTTCGAACTCGATACGCTGCTTTTCAGAATACTTAACCGAGATACGTTCTACTTCTGTTGTTTCATGTTGGTGTTCAACAGAGGCGGCCAATTCAAGGAGGTCAACGATACGCTGAATATGGAGTTTGTTTAACTCCCAACGGCTCGCGGTGCGCATCACTTGTTGGTAAGGCGCAAAATAACGGTTGGTTAGCATGATGATCGCGGCCATGATGCCTTGGCTAGATTC
This sequence comes from Vibrio sp. 10N.261.54.A5, assembly GCF_041471145.1. Lineage (NCBI taxonomy): Bacteria > Pseudomonadati > Pseudomonadota > Gammaproteobacteria > Vibrionales > Vibrionaceae > Vibrio > Vibrio sp. 10N.261.54.A5. The sequence goes on from NZ_JBFRNU010000069.1 coordinate 47,000, forward strand.
CATATTGATAACGGCCGTTGCCAGTACCACAACAACACAAGCTATAGAAAGCTGTTGGATGAGCGCCAATATTAGGCTGAAGTTAGATTCAATCTGCTCATATTTGATGTTCTCAACTTCGCGCTCTTCGACCATTTGTGTCATCAGGCTTTCAACGCGGTATTCCATATTTCGAGCTTTGATATCAAGCGGGCTAGAGATGATCTCAATGATTTTGGAGGTAGTTAACCCTTCGATGTCTGACTTATTCTGCAAACTACCAATCTTTTGTTTGGAAAGGCTCCACGCAAAAATAGCCAAGATGACAGAGGCAATCAGAAGGGTAATGCCAGCCCATATGTTGATGAGTCCTATGATGAGGATAGTGATCACGCTGACGGCAAGGTTGATAAGCGCTCGAACCGATTCGCCACCAAAGAAGGTTTTCAATTCAGGAATGGTTGAGATTCGTTCTAGGTATTCGCCTGGCTCCAAACGTCGGAACTTAGAGATTTCCGCCAAACAGATGGATTGAAATACCTTATTGGTTAAGTTGGTCTCAAACTGCCTCATGATGACAGAGGAAATCTTCTCTTCCTGATTTTTTAAGTGATAGTCGAGGAAGATAGAAATCAAGATAATCGCGAACAATAAGAACAGAGTATCTTGTGCTTGGTTGGGTAACACTCGGTCAAAAATGATCAGAATGGAGAAGGGCAGTACCAAACCAAACAGGGTCGATATTATCGTTGAGAAAGTCAGATAACACTTATCTGCCATGTTGATCTTTTGCGAAAACTGCTCAGTTTGCATTGCGACCTCCTTTCCTCAACGACTCCGTTGAGAGAAGATGTTTAGGCACCAAATCTTGATTGTCTCGTCCCTCAATATCGCTCATTAATTGCATCACGCTTTCGATAGATTGAATTGAGAGTATTCCCTTAATTTGCTCAAGCTTGATGGTCTCGATGATGTAGTCGTATCGTGCGCTTTCGTAGTCTCTTAAGGCGCTGAATAGTTTACTTTCCGCCGCCAGCAAGTCGGTGATAGTACGCGTGCCCAATTGGTAGGCTCTTTGGATCCCTTTATAAGACGCGTAGTTGGCGCGAATGATGTTTTCGTAACTGCTTATAGACTGCGAGAAATCGTTAATGTTGAGCACGGAGGTATTCACACTGTTACGTGTGGTGTAAAGCGAATCTTGGTAAAGCAGCTCAGTACGTTCGATGGCCGTCGATGATTTTTGATAGCCGTAGTAATCAGAGCCACCAGACAAGATAGGAACTGCTAGGTTTAACCCAACACTGGTTGAGTTACTTTCGCCTGTCGCTGTAATGTCGGTTTTGTCGAAGTTATTGGCGTCATCGTGTCGATAGCTGGCTGAAAGCGATACGGTCGGTAAGAAGTTCGAACCGCTCTCTTTTAAGCTTCTGCGGCTTCTCTCGACGTTTTTCTTAGCCACTAACAAGTCGTTGTTGAGCTTTAACGCTTGATCCATGATTGATCGTTGTTCGGTTTCGTTTATCTCTTTTAAAGGCACACTTTCGTAGATATCTTGAGACGGAGTGATAGGGTATTGAATCTGAATCGATAGCCCGTTGAGAATGACGCGACGGTCTTTCTGCAAGGTTCTCAATCGATTCGACACACCTTCTTTCTGAGCAATCACTTCGTAAAGCTCACTGGCGGCTGTATTGCCGAGTTCCACATTGCGTCGCATTTGATGTTCACGCGTCTCAGACGACTTAAGCTCTACCTTGGTCGCTTTAATTTGTGCGTTGTTTTTCAAATACTCAAAGTATTGAGAGCCGATTTCTGAAATAGTGCTTTGGATTTTGTTCTCGTGTTTAATCTCTTCAATGTTGAAGTCGAGCTTTGCCGTCCCATATTTGAAAATATCGCCCAGATTGAAGATCGATTGAGAAAGGGAAAGGCTGTAGCTGTTCGAGTTATAGCTTGAAGTTTCATCAGGCACACTTGATAGCAAGGTTTCATTTTCATTCCATGTGGTATCGGCAGCACCATTGAGGGAAGGAAGAAATTTTGAGCGGCTGATACCAATGTTGTACTCGTTCTCTTCGACCCCTTTATCACTCGCCCGAAGAGAAAGGCTGTTCTGCAGACCGAGTTCTACCGCCTCAAGCAGGGTAGTCGCCGATGCTGAAGGTGTCGTGCTTAATGTAAGCGCAGCTATGATGCTGCTAGTTAAGTTTTTGTACCGCCACATACTTGTTGATCACCTTGATGATTTGGTCGCTTTTATAAGGTTTGCTGATTACGTAATCCATTCCGGCCTCAATACAAGCCTGGTGTTCGTTACTGCTGGTCAATGCGGTTGCACCTATGATGGTACAAGGGTTTTTCTCGTTTTCTTGTTCGAATTGGCGAATGCGTTTTGTGGCTTCGATGCCACCCATACCCGGCATGATGCAATCCATGAAGATGATGTCAGAACGCTTGTTCATAAAGTGCTTCACGGCATCGGCGCCATCGCCAACCATGTCTGGTTCATATTCTTGTTTGGTCAAGATTCGTTTCAGTAAAATTTGTTGAACTCGGTCATCCTCTACGATAAGGAATGAGCTGTTTTCCATCTGTTCTTCCGATGCTTCCGCTTCCATAATGGTGAGTAGGTTTGGAATGAACTCGTAAGGGATAGCAGGAGCGTTGATGATTTTGTCGACGAAGCTATGACACTCTTGTGCTTGCTGAGTGTTGGTCACTGACAACAGTAACTTGGTATTTGGGTGGTTCTTAAGCTGAGATTTCACCGTCTTGCTCAACGACGGCAGCTTGTTGGGTTCAAAGGTATCGGTCAACATTATCGCATCGTAATCACCGAACGTTTTCGCCGCTGAGAAAAGCTCATTTGCAGTGCGAATCTCGGTGATATCAAGCCCCAAGTTACTGAGCATTTTCTTCATCACATCGATGCGAACTTGAGTATTAGCACACAAGAGTAAACGCTTGCCATTAAAGCGAGTTTTCTCTGTGTGGAAGTTCTTAGCCTTAAGATCAAGCTCGATCTGAAAACGTTCCTGAGCCCCTGACTGGAACCAGTGGCTCTCGTAATATCCGTAATCCTTCAGAACGCTTTTCGCTAAGTCATCTGTGCTGGCTGTATGGTCTTTGTGGGCGCTCCAATGGAGTTTATTGAGCTTGGCAACAGAGACATCCAGCGTTGATAAGAAGTTGAGGTTGATGGTGACACGGGTATTTTCCATGTCAGAAGCCGCACCCGATTCAATCGTCACAAACAGTTTCTTATTTGATTTGAGTTGAATAGCGTTAGAAAGTTGAAGGAACAGTATCCAGAATAAGCTGGTGGATTGGCCTGCAACACGATTCGGTAAGTTGTCAGAGATAAAACAGTCAAGTTGGCTTTCATTACGTTGTACTTTGGCACTGATATGAATCATTAATTCAGATAACACGCTCAGTAAAGAGAACTCTTTCGACTTGCTTTCCGTACCCTGTGATATCAAGCGATTATAGTTTTCTGCTAACTCAGATAGTGTGCTACACGCAGAGGTAATATCGTTCGCCATCAACACGCCGTTTTCATCGGTTTCTTGAACCAGATATTGGACACCACCGTTGATGGTGTTTGTAATTCCGCGAATCTCATAACCGATCAGCGCATACAACTGTTTGTAGAGATCGTTATTGCGCTTTTGGTCTTCTAATTTACTGAAAATAAGTTTGAGATGAGAGTAAATCTGACGCTGCTTGGGGTTGATGCTAACTTCATTAAGAAGCTCTTCAAGACGTTGTAAATCTAGCTGCTTCAGCTCTTGATACAGGGCATCGAATTCATAGTCGATTTCGCGTTCGTTAGAACTGGATTTCTTTAGCTTCAACATAGCAACTGAGTTGGATAGAATCGTAATCACAGCCAATATCACGACCACCATAAACAACCAGATAAAGAACTCGTTTTTTTCTGACATTAAGTCATTTGCATGGTTGTTAAACATGGTGCGATAGTTGTCGTCCATCTGCAGATAGTTATTGGTCAATGAAAGGTACAAGCCTAATACGTCGTTACGTGTTTTTGCGCTATCGGAGAAACGATTAATCGCCAATTCCAGTTGTGTGTATTCAGTTGCCCCAACCAAGCTGAACTCGGTTTTGTTCAACGAGGCTAAAGAGCGAAATTCATTAATTTCAAGCTTCAAGTTAACCAGGTTGAATTGGTTAGTGCCGCAAGTGTTGGTACTTAAACACTGTTGCAGAGTTTGAATATCTTGTTCTATGGTCTGATTAAGCTTCTGGGCTTGTATGAGCAGTGGGGCGCTTTGCACTTGTGCGACTGAATCTATTTTTGACCAAGAAAAGTATAAATAGAAAGCGAGCGCAGCCAATACCACGCTAAATAGTATGCTTAGACGTAGGGCGGGTATGGAAATATTGTACGAAGGTTTACCGCTCATTGATTATCTCTCATCGAAAGCATCCTCGATGGCTGACATCACCGGTTTCGCAGCGTATTCGATCACGCGACGCGAGCCTGTTTTCACATCAGCGGTAAACTCCATGTAAGGTGATAACTTGTATTGAGTGCCTCCTCGTTCAAGAAAGTTTCGGTCAATTTCAATCTCAGCTAAATAGAATTCAGCGTCTTCTTCTTCGTATGATGAACGGCTGATTGAGGCGATGGTTCCCTCAACAAACCCGTATTTTGCAAAGTTATAGGTATCCATTTTTACTTTCACTGCCTGACCAATTTCGACAAATCCCATGTCTTTACGTGGGATCTTCGCTTCACCGTGTAACGAATTATTTATTGGGGCAATATCGGCGATACTTTCTCCTGGCGGAATCACAGCAGAACGGAAATTGAAGTGAAGTTTATCGACCACACCATCGACTGGCGAGTAGACGACTAGGCGATCAACTTTGTCGGAATGCTGCGGTTGTAAGATTCGCTTTAGCTTGAGGTCTTTGTTCGCTTGAATGATTTGTGCTTGGTACTCAGAGTTTCGATTCTCAACCAAGTCACGGTGTTGCTTTTCCAGTTTGTCGAGTTGGAAACGCTCATTCATCACAGATTCGTCAAGGTTCTCAATCTCACGCACCATATTCGACTCTTGTACTTTCATGTTAAGAACGTCGACATAAGACGCCATCTCTTCTTTATAGAGGGTGTTTTTGATGTTGAGCTGCTTACGTATCAGAGAGAGTTGATTCTCTGAACTTTTGCGACGCTTTAACATTGAACTGATCAACGAGTTCTTGTGCTTAATATCGTGTGTAATGAGTTCTTCATTTGAACGGTTTTTAGAGAATTCTTGTCTCCAGGTATTCATGTTGACCTGAACTTGCTCAGGGTATTTTTCAATGAAAGCGTCGAAGTTAGGCTCTATCATGTCGCGTAAGCTTTCATAACGAATCTTATCGAGCTCTATCTGAATAATTTCAGTATTGACGGTATCAAGTTGAGTGTTACGGTCAAGTGAGCGTATTCGAGCGATAGGTTGGCCCTCATAAACGACTTCCCCTTTTCTGACTAACAATTCTTCTAATATCCCGCCTTCTAAATGCTGAACTTTCTCAACATCCGATTCCAATAGCAGTTCGCCACGTACAGAAACAACAATATCGATACGTGCTTGTGACGCCACCGCAATAGCGACCAAAGCGAGCAAGAATATAATGAGCAACGTTTTGTGAACGCTGGTCATGGCACTAGCAAGCACAATAGTGTCATCAGCTGTGACCTTAGAAGCCTCGTTATTGGAAACGAGTGCTTTTCTGAGGTGATGTTCTATTTGGTTATTGCTCATGACTGACCTCGGTTACTTGCCATCTATTACTTCCTTAATATCCAACAAGTGGTTGATTTGTCGATTGACGTTGTGCAATTCAGTTTTTACATCCTCTATTAGATCTTCCGGCGCAGGAAACTCGTGTCTACTCAAGTGTTCCAATTTGGCCATTTTTGGCGGAAGGTCTTGGTCGCAAAGCAACGTTAAGATGGTCTTCAATCGTTTTGAGTAACTATTGAGTTCATCAAAATGATTACCGTTATGAAGCGCTTCTATATTTAGGGCTGCGTCAGAAAAGTCATTGTAAAAGTCGCCTAATAGCAATTGCAGCCCTTTGTGGTTGTTGTCGACCGAGCGCAACAAATTCGTCATGTCTATCATCGCTCCACTGCCTTAATTGCTTTAATCACAATAACTAAGGATCTTTAAAGGCAGTTTTCAAATTTTTTTTGATTCTTTCTCTTTAAAAAGAAATTATGAAAAATGTTGTATAAAAAATTGGTTTTTCAAAATGATGTCCTTTAATGCCTCTATAAATACGATCAGTTAGCTAGTAGCAACGGAGGCTGTAATGGCAGGCGAAAATAACCAAAATAACCAAAACAACCAAAATGAAGATCTAAATGACGCGGTAGAACAAACGGACACGAACGACGCGGGTACGCCCTCCCAACAGCAGAATCAACAAAATCAACAAAACACGATTGCGTCGACAATAGCGACGGGTGCTGAAAATGCGGATGCGGCAGACGAAGTTAACCAGGCTTTAGACGAAAATCCGAGTGGTGCAGGTAATGCTGAAGATGCCTCTGCTTCTGGTGCGGCTGTGCAAGAAGAGACGCCAGAAAGTGATGGAGATTCAGACGCTGCACAATCCAATGTAGTTGGTGGAGCCGCTTCTGAAGCTGGCTCGGATAACGCTGCTGGCAGTGGTGGCGGTGCTGGAGCGGGCGCACAAGCTGTAGGTGGTGATATCGCAGAGGCTGCGACAGGTGGTGTAGACGCTGAAGGTAATGAAGAACAAGGCCAAGCTGCGCGTACTTCAGCAGCGCCGAGTGCGACATCTTCAGAGTCGGGTGACCAACAAGTTGGTGATGAGCTAGATTCACAAACAGTAGAAGAGACGTTTGCAGTTGATGTTCAAGCTTCTGACGAAGAGACCATTAGCGAAGTAGAGGATGACTTTGATTCTGAAACGGTAAGCGAAACGTTTAAAATCAAAGTGGAAAGTGAAAATGATGCGCCAGAAGCTGAACAAGATCTGGCTTACATCATGGATGAAGATGGCTCCATAACATTCACTCAAGAACAATTACTCGAATACGCAAGTGATGTAGATGGGGACGAGCTTGTTGCTTCTAACGTTCAAGTTGGTGATGATGCAACAGTTCAAGACAATGGTGATGGTACTTTCACCGTTGTTCCTTCAGCTGATTTTAATGGTGAACTTGACCTTACTTTCGACATCAGTGACGGCCAAGAAACGATTAGCAGCGCAATTGATTTAACGGTACGCCCGATTAATGACGCGCCTGTTCCTGAAGATAAAACGTTTGAAATCGAGGAAGACGGAACTCTTGTATTCACCGATGCAGACCTACTAACAGGTGCGACTGACATTGAAGGTGATAACCTAACGGTTGAAGGTGTGACCTACGATGGTGGCGACGGTATCCTTACCGACAACGGTAATGGTACATACACCTTTGCGCCAAACG
>NZ_JBFRNU010000069.1:55249-55660 GCF_041471145.1 Vibrio sp. 10N.261.54.A5
TCTCTGCCAACATCGATGTAAGTGTAACTGCCGTTGATGATGCGCCTGTGTCTGGTGACCTAGCGTACTCAATCGACGAAGATGGTTCGATTCGTCTAAGCCAAGAGCAGCTGCTTTCTCAAGCATCTGATGTTGAAGGCGATGACCTTACTGCTAGTGGCCTAACGGTTGACGGTGATGCAACGGTTGTAGCCAACGACGATGGCAGCTTTACGATTACGCCAGATGAGAACTTCAATGGTGACATCGATATCAGTTTCGATATCTCTGATGGCACCAATACCGTTCAAGCTTCTGCAGACCTAACTGTTAACCCAGTTAATGACCTGCCAGTACCTCAAGATCAACAGTTCAGCGTTGAAGAAGACGGCACGTTAATCTTTACTGATGCCGACCTATTAACAGGCGCTA
>NZ_JBFRNU010000070.1:0-48036 GCF_041471145.1 Vibrio sp. 10N.261.54.A5
ATGCTACATATGCTAAATAGAGTTTGTTGGATAGAGATGAAAGTAAATCATCGAAATTTTTTTTTATTTTATTTCGTAGATCTTGGTGCGTAAGTTTCTTTTCTTTTCTTTTGATACTCTCTAATATTGCTAATGCAAAAGAAGCTTCGATTTTTGAGCAGTATGGCATACCGGAACACCTACCTAAGTATGGTATTAGTACTTTATCTCAAGGTGATCATATTGTTGAGCACGTTCGTAAAGTCACTTCAATTAATGAGGAGGCTTCATCTTCATCTTTTTATTTAGTGCAAACAACAGATTTAAAGGGAAATATTGATTTGAGGATTAAATATTTTCAGGATCAAATTTCTCAAATCGATGGTGAACCTTCACTCTCAGAAGATGGTGGAGCGATAGACTCCATTGAATATTTGACTAAAACAGAATATCGACTTCGCGCCTACTCAGATAGTTACGATCGGTCTTCGGTTACCGTTGAAGAATTAGATGAACGTCGTGCAATTGTACGTTTTAACTATTCTAAGTATCAACTACCTCAAGATGTCGCCTATTTTCGTTTCATGCGAGTTGAGATAAGTGTTGAAGATCGCAAGCCTGTTAAAATGGTGATCACTAATTCGCAACCATTTACCTATGGTACTTATAGAATTGAGGATTATAGACAAGAAATCTTAATCAGTGAGCGTTACAATGGTCAATTTTACGTTAAAAGCAAAACCATTGTGGCAAACGGAGTAACTAGAAAAAAAGAAAAGCTTACTCTGTCATTGCTCATGACTCCCGTCGCTTTTTATGACGATGTAGATGGTGTCGAAGTTCTAGATAGTGAAAAGCTTGAAGAAGCATCAGATCCTCGTATTCGAGAAGAAAAGGTCGAGGTCAGTAGTTTTTTCCCACTGATGGGAGACTTAGTCCGTAGACAAGGTATTGATATTCCTCTTCCATACGGTTTTTCTGTCGCTTATCGCAATCAAGATATGGATCTTGGCTTTCAATCTTTTAATTTAGGTCTCGGAGCATTAGGCCTTCAGAATTTAGATAAGGACTTTGAACCGACAGAGACCTTCGCCAAAGTTAATGCTGAGAGTTTTAGTATAAGGGGAGATGTCTATATTTTGCCTTTCTGGAATGTTTACGCTTTAGCTGGAAAGATTAAAGTTAAGGCAACCATTGATGCGCAATATACATCGGAGAGTTTAAACGAAGTTAAAGATAGTTTAAACGGCATCGATCCTGGATTAGGTGATGCCTTATGTAGTGCGCTAAGCAATGAAGGACTCCCTCTGTGTAGCCCTGGTCGATTGAAGCTTCCTTTAAGTCTTGACTATGATCTGTTAGGTGTGGGTACTACACTAGCCGTCGGGTATAAAGAATTTTTCGCCACGCTTAATATGACCGCATCTCAAACACGATTAGAGGGCTCTTCGAGCTGGGGTGATACTCTGTTTGTTGCTCAACCAATGGTTGGTTATCAGCTTGTTGATTATAGAGCTCAGTTATTAATTGGTGCTGAATATCAAGGCTTAGATTCTACGTTAGCCGGTAATCTAGGTTATGTAGATGCGTTACAAGGTGAGTTCACTTATGACGTTGATGTTTCTCTAAATCAATGGGCTTATTTGATTGGTTTTAATAAGCAAATAGGTAAACACTATAATATCACAGCCCTTTATAATAAAGGTGAAACAAGAGAAGCATATACAGTTAGTTTGGGCTATCGATGGTAAATGATTGTGTTAATACTAAGCTGAAATATGGGGAGTATCCGTAGCTCAATTTATTTAACATTAATCTAACAATGTGGCCATGAAACATCTTAGTTTCTTATGGCCATTTTTTTGTTCGGGTAGCATTCTGATTTAAAGGCTCTCCGCCACTTGAAACGCAACACCTCACCCGCGAGAAGAGATGCATCAAGCACTTGCGTATTTTCATCCAAGCACATCGAAGTTGATTATAATCGAACAAGAAGGACAGTGCTCTTGGATATCTAAGCCCAGTTAACTTTAAAAAACAATATGTCGCTTATGCGTATTTCGGTGATTGCGATCGGCTGTTTCCCCCCGTGTCAGCATATGTCTAGATGAAAATCAACTTTGTGAGAGTCCGAAAGCATTTCAGCTTACTGTAAAGGATCGTGAGGCTATTCGACCTCATATGATTAATAGTGTTATTGCATAGGCGTTTTGTCTAGGGTAGTCCAGTTCATAAGCAAAGGTTCGAGGTCGTTGACTTCACAACCAAGTCTACTAGTCACAAACTTAATTAAGTGAGTATCAAGGTGATCTCAGGTCGCTTGACAGGTAAGTCACAATCTTAATCACAGATTTCCATGAAATTTGCTGTTTGGAATCAGTCCTTGTGGTCACAAACTTAATTATAAGACGACACCAGCTAACCAACAATCCACATATAGACTTTCTATTATCGTTGTTGAATATCTAAGTTTTGGTTCTATTTGTAACGCCAGTAATAAACTTATCTACTTCCGCATAGAACTTGGCCGGATCGTTTTGCACCCAGTGGTTTGCGCCCTCAAATGAAACGTTGTCTAACGTACTAATAAACTCTTTCGCACGCTCACAACCCTCTAGGCTGTCAGCACCCCAAAAATATACTTTAGGTATGGATAAGTTTTCGAAAATTTGTCCCCAGCCAACCACGCCACGGATATCTTGAGTCGCATGTTGTCCGTAGATTTCACTGGCGGTTTGACCAAGAACCTCTGGCTCACATCTTCTAACTGACGAAAGATACTTAACACCTGCTCCGTGTCCCCAAGCCATGGGAAAACGTTTTGAGAAACCTTCTCCTTTCACCCAGTTCGCAAACTCGTCAGTGCTTAGTTCAGAATATGTATCTGCAATAATCTGGGATAGGATGATGCTTTCTTCGTGCAGTCCGCCTTCAGCATTAATGAAACCACGCACGATGCCTCTCGTGTCGTATTCACAAATCAACGTCGATGTATCGCCTCCCCAAGAGTGCCCAAGTAGAAAGCAACCATGGATGCTCAATAAGTCGAGTGCTTTCAATATTCGATTTGCTTGAGTTTCTGTTGAGTGGGATATATTCGAAGCAGGAGAATAGCCATAACCACACAGGTCGAACATGACTAAGTTGTAATTCGGTAGCCAGTCAAACACATCGGCAAAACATAAATGCGACTCACCCAACCCATGAATCAACACCAGTGTTTCCTGAGACTCTTTGATATCAGTCGACAAGCAATAAAGCTGATCACCATCGATCTCTAACCACTTTTCTATCAACACATTATCCTCACACTTCTAATCGCAGACTTTGGATTTATCTTAACGAATCCAACACGATAAGAAAGGTTAATTTGGTTAAGTTTTATAAACTTATTGACCTTACTGTAAGGGGAAGGTTTAAGGTCAACTCACGAGCTCAATATAACTAGGAAACGATTATGGGATGTTGCAATAAAGCGCCAAAAGGTGGAGCCCCTCTTGGCTTACTTTTAAAAGTCACGCTTGGAATTGGGTTATTTGTGTTTCTGCTGGCATTGTGGCAATAGGAGAGTTATCCAGCACTAGATTTGAAGCTAAGACGTGGCGGTATATATCAGAGCAACTTGAACTCAATAAATCCAATGCTTGACCCTATACGGTAAGGTGTTTATATTGTCGCCCGCCCAACGGGCACATCCTAAAATACACACCGGCCATCCTGCCATCATTCGTGTATTTATATTGGTGTTGTGAACTTCCATGCTAACGAAATTTCGTCCTTTTACTCGTGAATCGGGTGCGCTTATGCATCTTTCGATTCCAATCATTTTGACTCAAATAGCTACCCAAGCCATGGGATTTGTCGATACGACAATGGCTGGCCAAGTAAGCCCTGCCGATCTCGCCGCTATTGCACTTGGCACTAGCCTTTGGATCCCAGTGTTACTGCTACTGCGTGGCGTGATTATGGCGTTAACGCCTGTTGTCGCTTACCACCGCGGCGCACGTGACTTTCAAAGTATCTCTGTTGAATTCTTCCAGATGGTTTGGTTGGCATTAATTTCTAGCGTATTACTCATCGCTTATTTGGTGAGTGCAAAACCGATCTTAGAATGGATTGGTGTAGCCGCTGAGATCATTCCAATTGGCAGTGACTATGCGTTCGCCCTAGCCTTTGGTGTACCGGGTATTGCTCTGTTCTACACCTTAAACGGCTTCTGTGAGGGTATGAACAACACCAAAGTGCCAATGATCATTTCTGTGGTTGGTTTGTTGGTAAATATTCCGGTCAACTACGTGCTTATCTACGGTAAGTTTGGTTTCCCTGAAATGGGCGCTGTAGGTTGTGGCTGGGCAACAAGTTTGGTGTATTGGCTGATGTCGGGAATGCTGTATTCCTACATTAAAGGTCATCACCACTACAAAACTATTATCAGCTTTGCAGACGCTAAGCCAAAAACCAAAGAGATGCTTCACCTTCTAAGATTAGGCTTGCCTATCGGGATGAACATTGCGGTGTGTGGCAGTATCTTTGCGGTAATCGCTCTGATGATTGGTCGTATTGGTGCAGAAAACGTGGCAGCAGCACAAATTGCACTTAACATCTCGAGCCTAACTTACGTGATTCCTATGAGTATCTCATTTGGCATTACGATTCGTGTTGGACACGCATTAGGTGAGAAAGATGAACTAGGCGCAATTGAGCGCAGTAAAGTCGGTATCTTGGTTGCTGCGTTGATTTCATTGCTTTCAGTAGCGATGTTCCTGCTGTTCCCAGAATGGATCATTAGACTTTACACCACTGACCCAGCGATAAGCGCAACAGCAGCAGTATTGTTGACCTTTACTGCGATGTACCAGTTCAGCGATGCATTACAAACGTCTGCTAACGGTGCACTGCGTGGTTATAAAGATACCAAGATCCCAATGATCTTAGCCATCGCTTCATACTGGGGCTTAGCGTTACCACTGGGTATGGTGTTGGGCTTAACAGACCACATTGTTCCAGCAATGGGTGAAGAAGGCTTTTGGATTGGTATTCTAACGGGCTTGAGTGTTTCAGCAGCTCTGATGCTACTTCGCTTACGATACGTGATTAAGAAGCGTGACTTGCCGCCAGCAGATGCAGCAATAGCAAACTAAGAAAAATCATCAAACTAATACAAAAAAAGCGCGTTATTGCTACTCGGCAATAACGCGCTTTTTTATTCTGTCTCTAAAATCTAATGATGAGTTCGCTTAACAGTTGTTGTTCACAATACGGACTGTACACTCACATCCTTCATCAGGACATTGGCTGCCATTTGTTCGGCCAAAAGAGTCATAAAGCACAAAGCAACCTTGGCGCGTCTCTAGATCCGCATCCGTTATGTTCGTGCTATCTAATTCAGCTTGGGTAAAGTCGTAGTCATACCCGATCACAGTGTGTCGATTACCAAAATCAGAGGTTAAGCTGTCATCATCTGATAAGGTCATAAAGTCGATCATCGTTAATTTGTCGCCCGACTCGCCTCTGCTCTCTGGGCAAAGGGTTCCCCAGTCGACCTCAACACTACCGATACCAAAATCGATTACATAGTTGCTCTGATCACCTGGGTTTGATGCATCGGGATTAAGCCCAGCGATAATAGCTTTAGAGGTTACTTGTGTGATCACCCCTTCCATTGCACCCGCAACACCTTCAAGCACCGCTTCTCTCGCTGATTCTTGGATATTAAGAAACCTCGGCGCTGCCGTTACAGCAATAATACCGATTATCACGATCACAACGATTAGTTCCATTAACGTAAAGCCGTTTTTCTTCATAACACCCGCATCTTTTGATAACTTAAATATTCAATAATCCAATGAATTACCTATAACTATACACCTCAAATAGGACTCATAACACTCCACGGCTATCGCTTTTTATAACGCTGGTTGTGGTATTTGTTCCCTTTAGAGGCTGAAAAGATAACTGGAAGCGCTGTCTCATAAGGTGTCAGCGGGTTTAAATTCGAACAAATACGTGGGGAAACTGAAAGTATCGATGGAAGAAGGTTTAATTGATTTATTTGAACTGAGGCACGCTGCGTATAACCAAAGTTAGACCATTTTTTGAGTCGGCCTCTCTGTTTCTCCGACTAAGAAAACAAGAAACAAAATAGAACCCATAAAAAACGCGCTACTACCATGGGTAATAGCGCGTATCTATAAATCGTTGTACGACTATCGCAACATTAGTTCACTGCTTTAACGTAAGGAAGTACTCGGAATCTATCACGTACTTTTTGGCTTGGAATATAATGGCGGAAAGCTAAGTTAAACACACCAGAGTCGTTCGCTGTTTTGATGTTGTTTACTGCATCATCACCACAACCAAAGCTTACTGTGTAAGTGCCGTCTGCATTTTTCTCAGCCGTGTTTGAGCTAACGTTCGCCACTTCACCAAACATGAAACCTTGCTTGTTGTAGACCGTTACCGACCAAAACGCTTGGTTCTTAGGATCATCAAAGGTTGCCTGATGACAAGTGTCTGCTGGGAAGTTACCAGAGACTTCGTAAATATTGTCATCTAACTGCGCGCCACCCCAACCGATAGCCGCACCCACTGCGTACTTCTCTTTGGTAAACATCTCTTTTGAAGCATCTTCAGGGCTGGTAAACATACCAAACGTCGCCTGAGCACCATCGCGTTTCAGTAGTTTCGGCATTTCCATTTTAAGGTTTTTCTCTACCTCATCGAATGATTTCTCATCCACTTGCATTGCCATAAATTTGCCGTCTGCTTTTGCATCAATGCTCATCTGATCTTGGATTTTATGAACTTCATCTTTGGTGAACGTCGCATCAGTACGAACGATGACATACACGTGGTCTCCACTATGAGTAGAAAGATCAAACGTACCAGAACCGTATTGCATTGGCTGAATGCGGTGGTCTTCTGTAATCACTTCCATCGACATGTATTTGCCTTCAGGAATCTCAGGTAGCGTAATCGTCGCGCCTTGCGAAACGTTAATCACAGCCATTGAGTAGTAAGTGTCTCGGTTCATTCGAACCACAGGCTGTTTATCGGTTGGCGTGAGTTCGCGTTTGTGTAGGAATTTATTAACGCCAACAAGCTCTTGGTTTTTCAAATATTGGCGTGACGTTTCGTACACCGCGTAATTGTCGACGGTAGTCACTTCACCATCGGCATTGAAGAACTCTGTCAGAGTTGAAACTTCTTCAGCTGCGTAAGAAGAAAGAGAAACTGCGCTTAAACCTAAAACTACTAATGCTAATTTTTTCATTGTTGACCTCTAATAAATCGATAACGCTAAATCAATACATAGTCCATTTGTTTTTGTTCAAACAGTTAGTTCGTTAACCGCTCAACTTGTGAACAATGTTATCAAGGCAGCATAAATTCACAAATGACATCGCCGTATAAGAGATATGCATGAAAGTTATGTCACCACTATCGATTTATTCTTAAGATGAACGATTACCTTCAACAGGCTCACTGCTTAACAATAGACAGGTAGGGTAATTAATCCAGTTTAGGGCTGTCGTTGAAATTGGCTGAGCGCAAACCAACTGATGATTAGAAATAATAAAGCTGGAAAGGAAGACGTCATGTTATGAATCACAGGCGCTGAAGTATCTAAACCAGATCCATATGAAAACTGGAGGTCGGTTATTGCTCTAGCTGGTTATTGCTTAGGCCAGCTCTAAAGTCCGTAGCCTTAATCAACTGTCACAAACAACGTCTTCAATCACCGACACGACTAAGTTCTTGAACCATTGATGGGCTGGGCTAGTAACAGTTCTTTTATGCTCAATTAAAAACAGCTCGAACATTAACTCGGGAACATTATCTAGAGAGAATATCGGCACTATCTTGTCGCCTATTCCCTCTAGTTCCGTCAATTTGTGGGTCGCAACCAAAATTGTATTCGAACTCTGCATCACTTCCACTAACGTAAGAAGCTGTCCGCTTTTAAAAGCAATGTCTCTTTGCATTCCATTCTTAGCTAAAAAAGAGTCTACAGGGTGTTGCAGTCCGTAATTCGAGCGAATATCGAGCGTGAGATCGACAAAACGAGATTCGAGGCACTGCTCAAGCGTGACATTTTCAGCTTGGGCTAAAGGGTGATTTTCTGAAACATAAAATACCGGATAGATCTGGCCAAGACTCACATATGGGAATTCGATTGGATTGCTCGGGGCTTCGATATGAATAGTAAAATCTACATCTCGTGATAACAGTTGACTAGTAGGCGTTTTTGCAATCGGATATTCGATAAGACTGGCGTTTGGAGCATCGTGCATGAACCGTTCAGCAAGGGGCACAGAAAGCATACGACTCATTAATGGCGGCACAGAAACAACAAAGGTTTGAACACATTCAGCAGGATCAAACGCAGATTTCGTTACTAGGCTTCTCATCGCCAATAGCAACTCGTCTAAAGGTGCTTGCAGTTCTAGCGCTTTTTGCGTGGGCACTAAGCCATTAGACTCTCGATAAAACAGTGGGTCATCAAACAACTCTCGCAAGCGACTTAACGTACGACTCATCGCAGGTTGAGACAGATACAAAGTATTAGCAGCTCGCGTTACGTTCCTCTCTTTGATTAAAACACTTAACGACACTAATAAGTTTAGATCCAGCCGAGAAAGCTGTTGTTCGATAGTCATCATAAGACATGCATTCGAGTAATATCACTCGTTAAATAATTGCACCATTGTGACTAACAAACAAGTCTCTGTTTAAACGATGGCATTTATATCCAACTAAAAAGGCGAACCTATTGGCTCGCCTTAATCATTTTGTTCGCCAGAATCGTTTAGTCGTTACGAATGGGTGATAACAACTCGGGGTTAACCACCAAGTTTCTCACACCGTGGGCGTGATCTTCGTTAAAGTCATTGCCTTCACACCAGCTACCTACTGTCGCGATATTTACTTTCGCGACTTGTGGTCTAACGCTCCATGTTACTTGGAAAGGTGAACCTTGCTCATTATAACCAGGACCCGTTGTAGAGCCTGCGTATTGGATCGCTGAGCCCGTATCTTGTGGGATGTTTGGTGCTTGGTGTAAGCCGTTCACTTTTGAATGTTTAGCGAGCGCTTCAAAGTCGGGTGCTTTGTCGTCATTCACTAATACGTAAACTTGGGTTTCTACACGCAGTTGCGGGTTGGTAATCGCATCGTTAAAACAAGCACCCAGTGTTTCACCCGGTTCAACTTGCGCCGTTGAATAAACATAGTGAACTTCAATGGTGTCACCCGAATGCAAAGAACCATGCTCGCTCGGACAAACCTTGCCCTCAAATGGTTTCAGCTCAGCAGAACTCAGCTTGCCTGTGTATTTAAAGCCACTCTGGAATCCCTTACCATCACCGTTACCAGCGTATTGAGTAAACTCTCCACCTTTATGCTCAGCATTTTTATGGAAGTGAATATTACATAAGTTCATCGCTGTTGAATCAGGGGCATCCGAGAACAGCCTAGTATTTTTACCTTCTAATGAACCCAAATCTCGTGGAGCTTGCGGTCCAAAACCTTGTCCTTGGGTATTTTCAGAAAGCTTCGCTCTTTGTTCTGCGATAACTCCATCTGATACAGACTCATGGTTCGCGTCTGATGCATTTGCATGAGCTGACAACATCACCAATGCGGCACTTAAAAACACACTCTTATTCTTCATTTTTCTTCCCTAGAATATTGATAACTAAACCCAAACCGACTTAACAGCAAACATCTTACTATGCTCATAAGTGAATATAAGACTTGTCTTTGTAAGATTAGATTTCATTGCTTACTTTGGGATGAGTATTAGAACCCTTGATGCATATAACAAGTCAAACAGGGTAAATTCGGCGCGTCCCTTCCAGAACTAATAATTTCCGACTTTGTTGACCGTCGTCTGACTCAAACGCTCAGATAAGTGAGCACGATTCTTAGGAAGAACGGTGGCCAGATTTAGAAGATCAAAAAAGGCGAACCACTTGGATCGTCTTCACGTCTCATTTTATCTATTGGTTTGCTTTCTTGGTTGACGGTTTAACCGTTACCGGTGGCAAATATCCCAAACGTCATGACGTTCAATGCATCTGTCACGCCCTCTAGTGATTTAATCACCGTCTTAGTCGGTTTATTATGACGAATAAAATAGCTTCCGATGCCTTTTTCACCGCCACTCTTAGCATCGCTTTCCGTTGTTTCTGTCGCTTCTATTTGAGAAGGCTCCACTGATTCTGGCTCTGCATTGGCGTGAGCTATCGTGTCTTTATTTGAATCAAGGTTAGTGAGTGGTTGATGATTAACGATTGAATCATGGGAAGAATCAACGCTGGTCTCAGCGTTTGTATCCTTTGAAGTCTCGAGATTACTCTCTCCCTCTATACTTTTCGACATAGCGTCTTCGTTGCTCAATGTCTCGTCGTCTAGCTGATGATTACTCGTTGAAGAACAGGCTGTTAAGAAGAACAGGCTAACGATGAATATGAGTAATTTTCTCATCATAATGATAAAGCACGAATTAATAAAACATTGTTCGATTGTATTTTATTTGGCTGACGACATCCAGTGATAAGCGGAGTAAACACGAACAGTCACGGTCTTGAAGAGTAAACAAAAGCGTACGGGTTTAGTGCTTAAGAATAATAATTCGAGAGCTCAATTAGGTTGCCCGCCGCTTATCATCTGAAAGGTGGTGTCAGTTAGGCTTGGGGATTCACACGCTATAAGCTTAATCTTTACTGGAACACAGTTCAGAGATTCGGTCACACATGGCTTGGTTGACTGCGAAGTGGGTGTTGAGGAATGCTAGTTGGGCAAGTGCCGATTCAGCGGTGCGCTCGTAGCCTTGGGTAAAGGTTGGTAGCAATTGGGCAAACTTAGGGAAGCGTGCTTCTAGCCTTCTATCCGACATAAATTCATCAACGAATTCAGGCTCAGACTGTTCAGTTTGATCCACAAGATCGATCAAACGATCGAGTGCGTAAGATTGAACGAACCGACTGCCCGACAGCTTTTCGCCTCGGTTATAACGAGACATACCCACATAAAGATTGGTTAGAGCCTCACCAATGATCCAATCTTGGGAATTAGTGTCTGTCTCCCCTTTTATTGGTGAAACACAACACTGTGTATCAAATTCATGTTGCTGCCAAACAATACGCCCTTCAGCAAACGGAATGTGCGCTAACTCGTGGGGTTCAAACACTGCAAACTCACAAAAGATTCCGTCAGCGTACAGAACTTTATAGCCATCGACGGTATTTCTCACTGCGTAGTCGATTGAGTGAATATCAGATAGCCAATGCAAACTGTCTAAGAAATACTGCTTGTGCCCTGTTTGCACTATTGCGAAAAAATCGACATCTGAATACTGATCAAGTCGTTCTGTTTCAATACCTACTGAGCCCAATCCCAGCAAAGCATGAGCCTTACCCGATGCTTCCAAAGACTCCCCAATCGCATCTAAACGCTGGAGTAATTTTTCTGGTGTGTTTATGTGTCTTGTCTGTATCACTTTGTCCGTCTGCATTGCTCAATCCCTATCAAGTTGAATGCCACTCAACCTAACTGATAGTTAGAACATCTAAGAAGCTTAATTTATAAAATGTGTGTTTTGGATAACGATCTGCGCAAGTTATTGTTTGAATTAAGGTGGGATTTAGAGGTGAGAAAGAGTGTGTACAAGCTATAAACAACACTCTTCTATCATGACTTATCTTTTTAGCAGCTCATATTTGCAACAACGTTGACGCCATGCTCACGAAGTTTGCTTTTCTTCCAAGATCTCGCGTCTGCCGACATATGAACAGAGACCGTAAAACCCAATTTGGCACTCATGATACCGATCGACATGCCTAGATTACCTGTGGAGCCTACCGCAATGCTGTATTGTTGGAAGAAGTCACGGAATTCAGGTTCGAGCAACTTACTGTAGTCATCGCTCTCACACAGTAACCCGGCTTCAATCGCAAGCTTCTCGGCATGCGCTAGTACTTCATAATACCACCGCGAGCTTTGATTGAGCCTGAAATTGGCAAATGGCTGTCTTTCTTCATCATCAAACGCCCTTTTATAGACTGCTGATAATGCGCTTCCAATACTGATTTCATAGATGGAATGTCAATAAGCTCAGACTCGATGATGCCATTGGTCGCTTGAGTTTCAGGAAACGCCTTGGCTAGATAGGGAGCAAACCTTTGTAGCCTCATGCTCGCATCGTGAATATCTTGTTCGCCTAATCCCACATAAAGCAAACCGCGCTCCAGAGTCGTCACATTTGGGTTAAACCAAACCACTTCTTCCAATGCAATCAATTGTTGAAGCAGTGGGAAGTCCGAGATGAGCTTGTCGATATTTAATACAGTCATGGGTGACTTTTCTGGCTAAGCGCGTACTGCGCAGGTTCAATCATTAGTAAACCTATTTAAACGGTATTTGTGTAATCATTCAATGATCTGTAGGCTAGCCTGTCTTCTCATAAGCAAACAGTAGAACAACCTTTGAGCGCCTCTCTTCGTAATAGCATTTTCGTGATGTTAGGGATTCTATTCCTAGCACTTAACCTTCGTGGGCCTTTTACGAGCTTGGCTCCTGTGCTTTCTCAGGTTATGGAAGGCCTCAACCTTACGTCATCGGCTGCTGGCTTCTTAACAGCTTTGCCACTGTTAACTTTTGCCTTATTCTCACCATTAGTCACCAAGATATCCCAACGAATTGGTCTAGAACCAAGCTTGCTCTTAGGCTTAGTTTTGATCACTACGGGTATTACACTGCGCTCTTTTGGAGCAATTCCAACGTTATACATCGGCACAGTAATGATTGGACTTGGTATCGCGATTGGTAACGTGTTGTTGCCCGTTGTAGTGAAAATTAGCTTCCCTACTCGTATTGCGACAGTCACTTCTTTGTACATTTTTACGATGGGCATCGGTTCGACGTTAGGCTCAAGTTTGATGGTGCCGTTTTCAAATCTAACCTTATTTACGATCACGGGTTGGCAATTAGCACTGTTAATGAACCTAATATTCCCAATATTAGCTTTGATGATCTGGTTGCCTAAAATCAGAAAACGCTCACCTTCAGCCAACAATAACAAGCAACAAGACAAACCTCTGCCGATGAAACAGATGATTAAAAGCGGCGTAGCGTGGCAAGTAACGTTAGCGCTTGGGCTTAACTCATTTACCTTCTACTCTTTGGCTGGCTGGTTGCCACAGATATTGAACGATCTTGGCTACAGCGAAATCGACGCGGGCTACATTTATGGATTTCTGCAATTTTCGACTATGGTTCCGGGGCTGCTGTTACTGCCGTTCTTAGCCAAAAGTGACAATCAACAATGGCTCATCACTCTATGTGCATCGAGTGTATTTGTTGGATTGATTGGTCTTCTGTATTTGCCTGAGTTTGCGATCTTTTGGGTGGGACTGTTCGGATTAGCCAACTGCTCGACATTTATTATCGCGCTCTCTTTTGTTGGCTTGCGTACATCGAATAGCAGCCAAGCCGCATCATTGTCGGGTATGGCTCAGGGAATCGGTTATGCGTTGGCAGCCACTGGTCCAACGCTGGTGGGTAAGCTTCATGCTCAGACAGATTCTTGGAGTGTGCCGATTCTGTTGATCGCATCTGTTGCCTTTGCGTGCACGATTTTCGCGGCATTGGCAGCACGAGATAAGAAAGTGAGCGTTTAAGCCAAACATAATGACTATGGCGTCGCGACTCTATGGCTGACGACGGTTTTGATGTATTCACTTGGCGACAAACCAAATTTGCCTTTAAAGCGCTGACTAAAACGCCCTTCCGATTGGTAACCGCAAGACTGAGCCAACATCGCCACATTCTGCTGTCCGTTTTGCATCAGATAAAGCGCGTGACTCAAGCGAACTTCAGCCAGTACCTCACGATATTGCATGCCTTCCAGTTTGAGCTTCCGAATCAATGTCCCTCGGCTCATCGCAAATCGCTCCGCCACCGACTCTAATGGATGTTTCTCATCTGGTGAATGTGCAAGGTAATGGCTGAGCTTTTGGCTAAACGAGACATTGGCACTGACAAACAATAGATGCAACACCCCTTTTTCAGCTAATTGCTGGTACAAGCCCTGCAACCAAAACTGTTGAGTCTCTTTGCTCATGCTCTGTGTATCAAAAGAGAACAGAGCATTGAGTGAGTCTTGTAAGTTTCGATCCGCTTTTACTGTAGGCAGTCCCAGATCATTCGACCGTTCCTCACTTAAATCAAGCATCGCCTGAGAAGGTTGGAATTGAAAGCTGAACACTCGCGACAAGAAGCGCCCTTTGTGGGGCATGTTCTCAAAACTTAGTGAAGCTGATGCCTCACACAACAACAGCTCAGAATGTGAGAGCTCTGCCGCTGAATCTTTCCAAAACAGGCGCTTACTGCCTGTAATAATCTGAATGATACTAGGGGATAGAATCCTCACATTACGCAGTTTTTGTAACTGCTCTGCACGAAAGATCGTCACTTGATATTGATGATTCATCTCATCCCCTTGTTTACTTATTATGTACGTGTATAAGCTTTAACGTACATAAGCTATTAACGTGTATAAGTTGCGGTCAGTTTAGCTTTGTCTAAAGCCATGCTGTTCAACGTGAATCCAACCACAGCCGACGGCGTATTTTCGTCGAGGTTAAGTTTGTCCGTTGGTAATGCCCAAACCGTGAACTGGTAACGGTGCATACCATCTTTTTCTGGAGGACAAACGCCACCGTAGCCAACTGTACCGTAATCAATGCGACCTTCTTTGCCACCGACTTTGGAGATGTCGACACCGCGAGGTAGCTCGTTCACAGTTGCAGGGATATCAAACGCAACCCAATGCCAGAAGCCACTTTCAGTCGGTGCATCTGGATCATAAGCTGTGATAGCAAAGCTTTTGGTACCTGCTGGTGCATCTTTCCACATCAATTGTGGTGATTGATTATCGCCGTCACAACCCCAACTAGAGTATTCAAAAGTCTTTGCCATTGGGTGACCTTCTTGAATATCGTTGCTGGTTAATTCGAACGCATGAGCAGAGCCTGTAGCCAAAATACTGATTGCCAATACTGATTTGATGATGAGTTTCATGATGGTTCCTCTTATTAGGTGTGAGCCCAGTATAGTCCCCTCATTTCGGCCAATAATGACAGTAAGTACACAATTATCTATTTTATTTCAAATAAATGATACTTACTGTATTTGTACTTTATTATTTAAAAGCATGACCCACTCGACAATTTGTTGTTAAAAGAACACTTGTTGACATTCAGGTTACAAATCGCGCCCAAAACTCTTTAGACTCGCCCCACGACTTTTAACGAGAATGATTGGATGCGCAGGTTTACATTAGCTCTTTGCTTGATCTTTTGGCTCCCAACCCTAGTCTATGCCCAAAGTTTGCAAGATAAGTGGCCAACTCTGTATCAACTGAGCTGGCAATCATCCCCACTCTTAGTATCTCAACAAGAGTTGGCTCAGTATCCGAAAGTTCTGCTCCATGAAAATAGCCGCTATCCTGATTTCAACCAATTCAGTTGGGACGACATCGCAGCGTTAGCGTCAATACAAGATCACTGCCAAGCGATTGAAAGCAGTAACCCTTCATTACATGAAGCCATCGAGTTCGAGCTCGCTCTGTGTCAGCAACAAACATTGGATTCGATTTGGTTTGCAGCACACTCCAAACGTCACCCTGCCGGTGGCAGCTTTGCTGGTCGTTATTTAGCCGCTTACCCAGATGTGACCGAGCAGATACGCCCATTTTTGAGTCTTACCAACCCTCAGCACCCTTTATATAACAAACTAGAAAGCCTAAGTGCACAAGGCAGAGAAGCACTGCTCAATGGATACCGCGCTTGGCAACAAGATGATGTGCTTTGGTTAAGTGGCGAACAAGGCTGGAAAGCTATTCCCTTAGATGTTTGGCAACCTATCGCAGAGCAACAAGAGGTATCTTTGGCAGGTGAAACCTGTACTTTTCGTTACAGTAACGTGTGCTTAAACGAGCCTAGCAATGACAATCTGATCATGAAAACGTTGATCTTTACATTGCTGCTAACGTTGCTTTCCGGGCTCGCTAGAGTCTTATACCTAAGAACAAAACAACGAAAAGAGAGGCAGTTCGTTTTACAGCTTCTTACTCATGAACTGCGCACGCCTATTACTAGCCTAGGCTTAACCGTCGAAATGTTTAGAAATCGCTACGATGACTTTTCTGATGAAACTCAAAGTGCGGTTTGGCGTTTAATATCTGACTATCAAAGGCTTTCTCAGCTCACCGAAAACAGCAAAGTGTACCTAAGTTCGGATCAGTCAGAGCCTTTGTTGAAGCAAAACGCTTCATTAGAAGAGTGGCTCGATCATGTCTGTGAAAAGCACAATATTTCTTATCAATGTGAAGCGCGTGAAGTTGAACTGAACCTTCCCTATTACTGGCTAACCATCTGCTTGGATAATCTAATCAAGAATGCCAAACAACATGGTAAAGGTGAGGTTTTGGTAAAGGTCGAACTCGGTGACAAGCTGACGATTGAGGTACAAGACGAGGGGCACTTCCCTTCACCGATACAACGGCTCATGTCTGGTGTCACGCCAAGTGAAACGCACGAACTGGATAACATGGGCATTGGCCTGACTATTGTCGAGCACTTGATGAAGCAAGCGAATGGCCGCCTCATTATTCTTCGTAACCCAACCCGATGTATTTTGGAAATTGCTTATGAACACCCTACTGCTGATTGAAGACGACCAACTGCTTGGACAAGGCCTCGTCAGCATCTTTGAATCCAATGGTTACCCATGCCTTTGGGCGAAGGATTCAGAGAATGCCAGTAAGAAATGGTTTCGAGCCGATCTTGTGATACTGGATCGACAGCTTGAAGATGGGGACAGCTTGCAACACCTTCCAAACTGGTTGCTCCTCAAAGCGCTGCCTGTGATTGTGTTGACCGCTAAAGTAGAAGTTCAACAACGTGTTGAAGGTTTAATGGCGGGTGCCAAAGACTATGTGACTAAACCATTTTCGAACGACGAATTACTCGCTCGAGTCATTACCTAGCTACGTCCGTTAGGTGTGAGCCTCTTAACTTACGCAAATATCCAAATCAACTTGTCGGAACGGATCGCTTATCTGGATGAAAGCCCTGTAACACTAAAACCTAAAGAGTTTCAGCTATTGGTACTGTTTGTTCAGAACCAAAGTCGTGTGTTTCACCGAGATGAATTACTCAATAAGATTTGGGGATATCAGGCTTTTCCTAGTACCCGAACTATTGATAATCACATACTGCGCTTACGCCAGAAGCTGCCAACATTGAATATAGAAACACATCGTGGCGTTGATTACCGCTTGGCCGGGGAATCATAATGAAAGTTACTTCGTTAACCGCACTGATCTACACATTGCCGCTCGCAAGTCATGCGGCATGGTTTACCGACACGCCATTGCAGCACACCTATCAATCTCTACTTGATGACCAACCTCAAGTTGCGTGGCAAGAGCTGCAAATCGCACTCGATCACAAATCACTCGATAGTGAGCTTTGGCTGCCAGTCAAACAAGAGATCCTGAGCCAGACTCAATGTGGAACCTTACTCAAACAAAGTGCTGAGCCAAAACACCACATCCAAGTCAGCTTCATTCGACGCTATGGCCTGTCGTCGCACGGTTATCAAATCAAAGTCGCTTCAGAACAACTCAGTGAAGACATGAAAACCCAAACACAACCTATCTCTCTGGTCTCCCCTAAAGGTAAAGTCCTTCTCGATGGACAACTCGCTTCCAATAATGAGTATCAAGAGATTGAAACCAATGAAATGTTCATCAAACCCGAATCTGGTGTTTATCAACTAAAGATAGGTTCAAATCACTACCCTATTATTGTCGCTTTAAATAACAGTAATCGATGGCTGACGCTCGAAAGTAAACTCAGCGAACCACATATCGTGCTCTCGCCTCCAAAGGTGATCGACAACTGCCCCGACGCTAACGTGAGTTGGCAATGGTTTGATGAAAACTACAACCTGCTGGGTTACAAAGTGCCAATCAAAACAGCGCAAGCACCCGTTCCCACAGAAAGTCCACTTGGAACCAAAGCCAAGCACTTGAGTGCTTCGGTTGAAATGTTTGAATACCAAGGCGCTATTGAAGTCCAATATGTGCAGCGCGTCGCCGTGCCTTTCTAATGGAAAACCACTAAAGCCAAACAGAAAATAGAGACATATAGGTGACAAAGCACTAGCGCTACTTAGGTGTAATAACCGTAGTTACCCTTTACGGAATCTAAATATGCTCAGCGTACGTCACCCACTCAATCTTTCTAATTTTGCCATTGTGGCTTTAACAACAGCTTGTCTGTTTTCATCCAACGCACAAGCGAGCCAAATAACGCTCACCAGTAACAACAATACCGTCGCTACCTCATCGAATACTTTAGAGGTCGATTGGAACGGCTTAAGCGTTAACAGTGCTGCTCTCACCGTTGATAGCCAACCACAGAAAGCGACCAATCTGGTCATTGGCTTTTCCGATAAAGCTGACTCAGCAAAAATCGCCACTTGGACCTTAGTACCCAGTGGAATAAACGTTAAGGCAGAGCTTAATCAAGACCAGCTCACTTTTCAGTTCAGCTTACCTTCAAATATACAGGTGAAACGAAACAAACCCATCGAATTGGCGTGGTTTGATCTTGCCGAACAACAAACTCAGACACTATTTCTTCCGTTTAGTGAAGGTATGCGCGTGCCTACTGACAACAAGCTTTGGGCAAGTTATCTCGTCGGTAACCATTCTGGAAGTAACACTACTCAAGACTTGAAGATGCCTTTTGGACAGTACAGCAAAACAATCATTTCATTAGCTATCAAATGGTTAATGCAACCAACAATCAACTGCTCTTTTCAGATGCATCCTCTAATGCTTCCTCAAATACAAAAACCAATTTCGAATACGTAAAACAGCGTGCTCAAGACATTATGAGATTCGGCAACTTCAACAGCTTGTTCTTAGATGTTGATGCAACCGCCATGGCACGTGAAGATTACCGCGTCTCTATAGACAGTAATGGCAATGGCAATACAAACGAATCAGACATGCTTTCTGCGTTCAACAACCGAATGAAGTGGCTTAGCGAGCAACCTTCGTTAGTATTAGGCTCTGAAGACGGCAACAGCCTAACAACAAAAGGCATCGCGTTTGCACACGGCTTAGAAACGGTTGGTTTTGGATGGACAGACAAAGACATGAAAGAGAACCGCCAATCTCCCTATTACTTAGGTCGTTGGTACCCAGACCACAAGCCTGACTTCTTCTTTAAGCCGGCCGAGGTTAAAGAGCCCTACAAGTCGCTACTGTTTTCGCCACAATATCGAATTCCACTTTACCAAGCCGTTTTCCATGATGAAGTAATCAGTACGCACCATTGGCATTCAGACAGCCTCAAGTTCACTAATGTACAAGCAGAACGTGACTTAACCGCCATGCTATACAACACACCACCGATGGTTCACTTGACCAGAGATGAAGCTTTATCAAGTTCAAGCCAGAGAATCAAAGCACTCAAACACTATCAAGATGGCTTTGAACCAATGCACGAACAGTTATGGGATAAACAGTTGGTCGATTTCGAATGGTTAGTTAAGAACGGCGATGTTAAACAAACGAAGTTCAGTGACGGAAGTAAGATCATTGCCAATTTTTCAGATCAAACCTTTCATCAGAGAGGCCTTAAAGTCTCGCCGAGCGCTATAAAAGCCGTATTGAGCAACGGACAAACGTTAGAGTGGAAATCAGAGCCTAACTAGTTTGAACGTGCCGTTTTTAAGCCTCACCTTATTCACTATTACGGGTTAGCAGGTAGTGTTGTTAACGAGCAAAAATCCACACCTTTGACACTCAGGTACCAATCCCAATCGACACCTAATTCTCTCTATTTTTGTACAAGAAAATTGGGTGCCGACCACAATTTCAAACACAGATGTTTTCACATAAATCTCAAAAGTGATATCAATGCTTATATTGAATGATAATAATACAAAAGAGATATTTTTGATGAAAAAGACCCTACTCACTTGCTGTGCCCTTCTTGCCTTTTCTTCTTCGGCAATCGCTAATGTTCAGTTTTCGAATCCAGAAGGAGCTTTAGGCGAACCTTCTAATTACTCTCAATACCAAAATGTTTTGTCAGTTTCTGAACTTCAAATTTCAGATCCAAACGGAAAGAAAGGCAACAAAGACTATTTTGCGCTCGATAATAACTACGACGGCATTGTGAACAACAACTTCTATGTCGACAAAGAAAGTGAAGCGCTAGTCTTTACCATGAAGAATGACCACCTGCGTAATGAGCTACGCGTTCAGGAAAACTTCCGCACAGACTTAGCAAATGAAACATACACATTAAGTTCGGAAGTGGAGATCATAAACCCTGAAGAGTCGATGAAGAACTCAGACTCTAAGCAAGACGAGATTACATTCCTACAAGTACATAACAAAGGCTTAGATGACCTTGGTACTCACAATGTCCCTCACCCTTTGCTTCGTGTTGTATGGAAACGTGACAATAATGGTATTGAAGGGCATTTCTGGGCAATCATTAAAAACAACGCTGTAATTTGTAAAGGATCGTTCGGCAAGAAAAACCAAGACAAGGAAATGTGCAAATCAGACGTAGCATATTCTCAGTATGATTTAGGCAAAGCACCACAAGGCAAACCAACAGCATTTGATTTAATCGTGGGTGATAAGAAACTTATTGTTGACGTAAACGGTGAACGTAAAGTTGAGCAGGATATTGACTACTGGCGTCACCTATTAAGCTACTTCAAAGCTGGCGTATATAACCAATTTACGAATGGACAAAGTGAAGCTCACTTCTACAAGCTAGAGTACACAGAGAAAAAGAGCTAGTTCGGTACTTAGCCTACAACTACATTAGCAATCAGAAAAAAACGAACTTGTTAACAAGTTCGTTTTTCTCTTTTCAATGTTATTGGTCATTGTCAATGAATTACAACTAATCAACAGTTAGGCAGCCGATTCCTTCTGTTGCTCCCAATACAATATGCCTTTATTTCGTTATTTGATTGGCTCTATTTTGAAAAGCAGTCAGTAGATAGTCGATAAAGACCTTCTTACGTTTCGGCATCAACTGCCTGTCTGCATACACTAGGCTTACTGAAACTTCCGGCATCTCATATTCAGGTAACAGACGAATCAGCTTACCTGTCTTAAAGTGTTCCCGACAAATGAATTCAGGAAGCACCGCCAAGCCGAGCCCATCCACACACGCTGTTAGGCATGCCGTGATGGTATTCACCCGCAACTGACACGGTAGATCGATCAAAATCGACTCTCCGCCTTCTAATTGTAAATGCCACTTGGGTAGACGCGCGGCCTTGTTCACCACCTCAATCATTCTGAATGGCGGTTCAAGATCATCGGGTGAAGAGACGTCATCGAACTGCTCTAAATACTCAGGGCTGGCTGCCAATACACGCTTTGATGTTGTGAGGTAGCGAGAAACCAAGCTCGAGTCCACTAGCTCACCAATTTGTGCGTAAAGATCGATCCCCTCCGCAATGATGTCGACTTCTCGATTCGACAGTTCTAAGTTCAAAGTCACGTTTGGGTGCTCTTTTAGGAAGCTGTGGATGTATTTAGCTAATACTTGATGCCCCAATTCGACAGGCAACACAACATTTAACTGCCCTCGGATCAAATCCTGATTGGCTGAAACCTCTAGCTCAGCTTGGTTCATGATCTCTTGCATCTGCATGCTCGACTGATAAAAGCGCTCACCCTCTGGCGTTAAGACTAAACTTCGTGTCGAACGAGTGATCAACCTCACACCTAGATGCTGTTCCAGCTCGTCTAGCTTTCGGCTGACGGTCGACTTGGTCATGTTCAATGCTTCAGCTGCGTGCGTGAAACTCCCACAATCAACAACTTGTGTAAAAACAGTCACAGCATTTAAGTCCATCGTACTTCTCCCAAAGCGCCATTAGTTAGATTTTTGCAACAGTGTTTCCCTTTTTTCCTATCTTATCAATCAATCGAATTCATTTACAATTCGTTACATCTAAATAAAAACAAAATGAGAAAGAAAAAATGACAGAGAACAACAACGCTTCGCAAACAGTAAGCACAAAAAAACGTAAAAAAGCTCCGCTTATTGCTACTGCGATCATGCTGTCATTGGGTTTAGCCGGTGCTGGATACTGGTACGGCTATGGCCAGTACTTTGAATCTACCGACAATGCCTACCTACAAGGCGACATCACGAATATTAGCCCTAAGGTCTCTGGCTATATTGTTAAGTCTTATGTGAGTGATAACCAATCGGTTAAAGAAGGTGATTTGCTGGTTCAAATCGATGACCGTGATTACCAGTCAGCACTCGCTCAAGCAAACGCCCATTTAAGCGTCGTGCAATCAGACGTCAAAAATCTAGTGGCACAACAAACGTTACAACGTAGCAAGATCAATCAAGCAGAAAGCCGCGTTGATTCTGCACAAGCTGAATACGAACGCGCGATTCAACAAGTGGTACGTTCTCGTAGCTTACTAAAGCGTAACTACGCGTCTCAAGATGAAGTCGATAGCATGGTTGCACAACAAAAAGTAACTCAGGCAGATTTAGAAGAAGCAAAAGCAAACCTCGTTGCAACCAATGACCAATTAACCGTTATCGCTAGTGAGATTGAGCAAGCAAATGCATCCGTGACCGAAGCTCAAGCCCAGAGAGATCAAGCACAGCTTAACCTTGATTACACCAAAATTTACGCGCCAGCAGATGGCGTGATTGGTAAACGCAGCGTACGTGAAGGCTTGCTGATTCAAGCAGGCGCACCACTGATGAGCTTGGTACCAAACAACCAAGTGTGGATTGAAGCCAACTTCAAAGAGACACAGCTAAGTGGTATTCACAAAGGTCAGACGGTTGAAGTAGAGCTGGATGCGTTCCCGGGGCAGCCTCTTGAAGGTGTGGTAGACAGTTTCTCCCCTGCGACTGGCGCTAAATTTGCGCTCCTACCACCAGAAAACGCGACCGGTAACTTCACTAAAATCGTTCAACGTGTACCGGTTAAAATTACTATTCCAGATCAGCAAGAGTTGAAAGGTCGACTGCTTCCTGGTTTGTCTGTGGTAGCGACCATCGATAAACGAGGCTAGACCATGAGTAACGCTGGTGTTGTCACCCAAACAAATGATGATGACGAGGTTTCGAGACGCCATTGGATCGCCCTATTTGGCGGCTTGATTGGCGCGTTTATGGCGAT
The DNA here is from genome assembly GCF_041471145.1 of Vibrio sp. 10N.261.54.A5. Lineage (NCBI taxonomy): Bacteria > Pseudomonadati > Pseudomonadota > Gammaproteobacteria > Vibrionales > Vibrionaceae > Vibrio > Vibrio sp. 10N.261.54.A5. Next base: position 23,254 of record NZ_JBFRNU010000070.1, read on the forward strand.
CTTGGATATTCAGATCACCAACTCGTCTCTCAAAGATATTCAAGGTGCGCTATCAGCCACCTTGGATGAAAGCTCGTGGATCTCTACGTCTTACCTAGTCGCAGAGATGATCGCTATCCCACTCAGTGGTTGGCTTTCTAAAGCGCTCGGTAAACGCCGTTATATCACGTGGACGACAGCCATTTTCACCATTTCATCTTTGTTGTGTTCGTTCTCTTGGAACATGACCTCGATGATCGTTTTCCGCGCGATGCAAGGCTTCAGTGGTGGTGCTCTAATCCCGCTTGCTTTCTCGCTGGTGATTCAGTTATTGCCGGTCAACAAGCGTGCTGTGGGTATGGCACTGTTTGGTGTAACCGCGACCTTTGCTCCATCGATTGGCCCTACCTTTGGTGGCTGGCTGACGGAGAACTTCTCGTGGCACTATATTTTCTACATCAATATTCCGCCAGCTTTGCTTGTGATCACCATGATCCGATATGGCTTGGACGATGAAAAGCTCGACCTTGGCACGCTGAAAAAAGCCGATTGGTTTGGTATCGCCACCATGGCATTAGGGCTAGGTTGTTTGGAAGTGGTGTTAGAAGAAGGTAACCGTGAAGAGTGGTTCAGTTCGAGCTTTATTATTGGCTTGAGTATCGTGTCGGCGGTGAGTTTGGTTTACTTCGTGATAAACGAACTCCAACACAAGAAGCCATTGGTTAACCTGCGGCTATTGCGGGATGGGCAATTTGCGATGTCTTGTATCGCCTATTTGATTCTAGGAATGGCATTGCTCGGCTCTATCTATGTTCTACCGATGTATCTCACTCAAATTCAGCAATATAACGCGATGGAAATTGGTGAAGTGCTAATGTGGATGGGTTTCCCACAGCTTCTGATATTCCCAATTGTGCCAAAGCTAACACAGATCATTAAGCCTAAGTACTTGGTTACCTTTGGCTTCGCGATGTTCGGTTTTAGTTGTTACGTAAATACACACATGACAATCGATTTTGGCGGGCAACAGCTGATTTTATCTATGGTTCTGCGTGCTATTGGTAGTCCGTTCATCATGGTTCCGCTGTCTTTGGTTGCCATGAAGAACATCAGCAAAATGGACACGCCAGACGCATCAACGTTAACCAACGTAATGCGGAACTTAGGGGGCGCTTTCAGCATCGCGATTATCGCTACGCTATTGGATAACAAAACCCGTGAGCACTTAGCACACATCAAGGAGTCGCTACCTTCAGTGAGTCAACTTGGTTGGCAGACGCTTCAGCAACAACAAGCGTTTTTCATTCAGTCAGGAAGTGATGCCGCAACTGCGATGCAACAAGCACAAGCAAGTTTGCTCGGCACAATGCAACGTGACGCAGCCATCATGGCTTACAACGATGTGTTCTTAATGATGACGGCGTTCTTGGCTCTAGCGGCAGTATTGATTCTAAACATGCGTGATTAACGCTAGAGTTTCGGTAAATAAAACTTCAAGCAAAGAACAACATTTCGAATAAAAACTCGAACAATAAAACAGAGAGGTGAGCTTATCGGCTTGCCTCTTTTTTATTTCTAAAACACGTATAACCCCACTAAAATCAGGTAAAAGTCACCTGCGTTTGAAGGCTTTCATAAATGTTATCTAATACTCTTTAATTACCAATAGTTTATTGAGTGTTTGTATGTGATATAGGCACCTTGACAATGTGCAACTTGACACCTAAATTAAAAAATAACATTTGGTATTAAGGAAAATGGATTTGACCTTACCAACAGACCTTCGAATTTTGATCGTCGACGACTCTAAAAGCGCAACAATACTTATTAAGCAGCAACTGGCTAGTTTGGGAGTTTCGCGCGACTGTATTTTTATTGCGACCGACTATCGAAAAGCCATTAAAGCGGTCGAGACACACTCTTTTCATGTACTCCTCATTGACTACCACTTAGAACAGTCTTTTACTGGCTTTGAGCTGTTGGGCATTCTGTATCGAAACCGCCTCATCGATCATACTGTGGCGACAATCTTGCTCTCTGGGGATATGCGTCAGGAAACAGTATTAACCGCCCTTTCAGGTGAAGCACACCACTTCGTTTCTAAACCGATTAATACTCAAACGTTGGGTAAAAAGATCCAAAGTGCCGTGTCCGTTTCAAAGAAACTCACCCAACTGAATGATTTGTATCCCATTGCCAGTCAAGAGAGATTAGCTCAAGCTTTGGCGATCTCCCCTAATGGTACTAGCGTTCAGTTCGAAGCGACATTGATTGAACATTTAATTGCAGGTAAGAAATGGCAGTTACTCTCTAGCGTCATTAACAACTCCAAAACCAACATGCACCCAACCAAATTGGTGGCTGAGGCGCTGATTCTCGACAGCTTAGGCAAGCCAAATTTAGCCATAGATAAGCTCCACAATTTTCTAATAGCACAGCCACTCTCATTGAGCGTGATTGACTGCTTAAGCTGTATCTATGAAAAACATAAAATGCTGCTGCCTGCTCTTAAATTAGCGATTCGTGCATTTGAGATGACTCCCAGCATCAGCCATCGTGCAATCAGGGCCATCGACTTAGCTGAGAACGCAGATAACACACATATGATCATAAAGTTAGGTGAGATGTATGCAACCCACATTTCAGCTGCTGACATTGATGTCATCCATTCCATTGGTGCGCACTTTAATTCCTTAAAAGCAACGTATCAGCGCGAGACGCAACTAAAGTACAAACGTATTTTGCTTGAGCACGCCAACCAATTCACCGAGTTGGTAAACCTGAAACTTCCGGTAAAACAACAGCAGCAAGTTTTGGCCAGCCTTGCCCTATTTCAGAGCAGCATATTGCTCATCGAAAATAGCCCTCAGATTGCCCACAAAAAAGTGATTAGAGCTTCGACACTGTTAGCGAACAATTTCCACAGCCAACCGACTTATTTGCTCACTCAGTTATTACCCATGCTCGCCCACTTTGGTGAGTACTCTCTTTATCATTTAACAGTGGAATGTCTCAAATCTCGTGGAGAAGCCATAAATCACCAACTTGAGTCCAAAAATGTCGACCCTTCAACGTGTATAAACATTGAAAATTTGGGTTCGATCCAAGAAATAAAGGACTACATTCACAGTTACCCATATTCAGTTGCCGCCAAACTTGACTATATATACGCCGTCAATAAAGCTCATATAGATGAGAAACTTAGCGACGACTATCTAGAAGAAATCTTACAGTTAGAACTTCCTCCAAAATGGAATCAATGGATTAGTGATTCATCAAGGTATGGTTTTTCCACTAAGCCGCCTAGCCCATTTTCAACATTCAGCCGACAGGAGTCCACATGCTAGACTTTGATGCTTTAAACGCCTATTTAGACAATGACAGAGACGTCATTTACGCCGTTTTGTCTACATATCAAGAAGACCATGGCAATTCGCTACAAGAGATCGAAGAGTTGGTTCAACAACAAGATTGGGGCAAGCTTCATTTTACCGTGCACACCTTAAAAGGCATTTTAGCCAGCTTTGGTGAAGAAACGGCCACAGTTGCATTGGAAAGAGTAGAACAAAACACACTCAATAAGCTTGCGCCGCAAGATGATGATCTTTCGGTTATCTACAGCGAAATGAAGATCATTAATCAGCAAATCGATGAGGTTCTTAGCACTTATTAGTCGATAGAATTAAAACGTGCATGGCGATACTTAACAGCCGACACAGCTAAAAGAGTTGAGGTGCTTGGAAACATTGAACCTCGACTCTTAACATTTTTCTCATCATTTCTCCTCTCAATTATAGTTCTAACCCACACCTATAAATTCACGTCATTTATCTAGATAAACCGATGTATAACACATGCTTTATAAACTATCCGTCTTAATGTTTTAAACGAAAAACCAACACACTTGATGAGATGCAAAATAGTTAAATATTTGTAGATCTTTTTGTGACATAAACATACGAAATTGCATTTTATTTATTGGTAAAGAAGAAATTGTTATCTACACTCTAATGAAACCAAGCGTTAATCACTTGGTGGCATAATAAAAAAACTAAAACGTTCAGTCGGCTAGATAAGGACAAGGAAATGAACAACGATAGTTTTGCTGCGTTTCAGGGGCTCACGGATGAAACACCCATTACCGAATCATTTTCTACCAGTGCAGACCCTTATGCTCATTATCTGAAAGATATTGTTGGCATTGATCTGCTGTCGCGTGAAGATGAGGTGTATTACGCAAAATTGAATCGCGCGGGTGATAAAAAAGCGCGTGATGTCATGATCGAATCAAACCTGCGCCTTGTTGTGAAAATCGCAAAGAGTTACCTAAAACGTAAAGGCAATAATTTCACCCTGCTCGACCTGATCGAGGAAGGCAACATTGGCTTGATTAAGGCCATCGACAAATACGATCCAGAACCAGGCTATCGTTTTTCAACCTATGCTGTTTGGTGGATCCGCGAAAACATTGAAGCCGCACTCATGAACACGGGTCGAACCGTTCGATTGCCAGCCCACGTGTGTAAAGAAATAAACAGCCTCGCCTCAAAAAAGCTCGATGCAAGCAAAAAAATGAGTAAAGAGGTTTCAATTTCTGAGCTATCAGACAGTTCAGGTGTAAAGGCCGAACGCGTCGATCAACTGGTGGCGTTAAGCGGGTTTATTGACGTGACGACAACGGTTGGAACTAGCCATGCGCCTATGGTGCTTGATCAATGCGAAAGTGAATATATCCCAGACCCTCAACAAGATTGTGAGGATCAATCCTTTACCCAAGCTCTAGAACAAATCATCTATACACTTCCTCCAAAATTACAAAAGGTGCTCATCCACCGTTTTGGTTTCTTTGATAACAAGGTGAAAACGCTGTCTGAGGTCGGACAAATGTTGGATGTGAATGTTTCTAATGAACGTGTTAGACAAATGCAGAAAGAAGCGGTCGAAAGAATTCAAAAACGACTCAAATTTGATGGTTGGGTGTAAGTCGTAACCCAGTTGAGAATTAGTTGAAAATAACGTTAAGCCAAAACAAAGACCTTTAGGGTGAGCCTCCAAGCTTGCCCTTTTTGTTTGCTGATTCGTTAGAAAAATAAAAAGATCGTAAGCACACGAACCCTAAGTCGCTAATCCCTAATGCCTAATGCCTAATGAAAAATGACAAATGCCACACCATTAACTTACCTTAAAGAAGTGACTCGCTCACTGCGCAAAATGAGATAATTGATATAAGTGGTTTCAAGACAATCTTGTTCCCACACTGATAAAATCCGTTTAGCCGCAAAATAATAATCTTTGTTTCTCAACAACATCCCAACGGTGCGGCTAAGCTTTTCAAATCGAACGTGATCGCTCGCAGAGATGTAGTCATCGTCACTTTCAATAATGGGCGCTAAACCATCAGCAAACCAATTATTCAATATTTCTCGCATCTCTAATTCAGACTCAGGCACATCCACACTCGACAACTCTCGATGTTGAGGCGGTGGCACTATGTACTTCGACGCTTGCGGTGAACTGACATAACGATACATGTCGTCCCTCCTGTCTAACGGACCCTTCTAATAATTAAGGACATATTTACCTGTTCTCAAGTTTATTTATCGAAACAAACAACAAAAAAATTAAAAAAAGCCATGTATCAATAACTCTACATGGCTTTAATGAGGGCAACTTTACGCTGCCCTATCTCCTTGTTGGCTTAGACTAAATGTCGGTTTAGACTAAAACTAAGCTCTCTCGATTAAATCGAGCTTTGGTCGAAGTCGTTGCCTTGATCCGTTCCAGTTTGAGAATCTGAATCGAAGCTTCCAGAGTCGTCCGTGAAGTCAACACCTTGATCTTGACCACCTGAACTTGTCCAGTCGCTGCCACCAGATTCCATACCCGCCATGTCCGGTTGCTGTTCTTGCGTAGAACCTTGCATGGTGTATTGATCATCGACCTCAACTTCAACAGAACCGCTAGCACCGTCTATTGAGCTACCCAATTCGTCGTAACCTTGGAATTGGATCTCGCTAGTACCTTCGTAACCTTCTGGGAGTTCGACAGATACAGGCTGCTCTAGGTTGCCACTGATTGTGAAGCTACCATCACCGTTATCCAGTGCATTGCTCACAGTAGCGCCCTCAGGTAGACCAGACATATCAGCGTAATCAACCGATTCGTTACCACTCACCTCATCTGGAATCGAGATAGAGATAGTATCGCCCGGTGCCGCGGTTACATCTGCTGTACTGTCTTCAGTTTCAGCATCTTGAGCTTGGTCATCAGCTTGTTGAGCCACTTCCACTTGTTGCTCTTCTGTTGCTTGAGCAGCTTGGACTTGTGGTTCATCACTTTGTACTGAATCATCTTCAACTTGGATGCTTAAGCTGTGACTTGATACTTCACCGCCGTCGTTAACTTCAACATTCATCGCTAAATTGCCATCGAAGTCTTCGTTCGGCCAGTAAGTCCACTCACCTTCACCTGATTCGGCAAAGAAGCCAGCATCGTTCGCGTCTGCAACATCAACAACTTGTGCAGAATCACTGACGCCTAACTCATCCACCAGCTGTGCATCCGTGATAGTTAGTGAACCATCATCAGCTAAGGTATAACCTTCGCTCGCCGCTGCTTCATCGCCACTTTGGATATCCACATTGAAGAAGCTTTCGATACGATTTTCGCCATCGGTCGCTATAAACCCAACTTGAACATCGCCGGTGTAGTCTTCAGCAGGAGTGAATTGATAGTTACCTTGGTTATCGCTCTCAATTACGCCCTGACCTTCCATCAAGCTTACTGACTCAATGCTCAAGCTGTCGCCTTCTGCATCGCTCAGATTCGCTAACATGTCTTCATCAGTGAACGACAAGGTGGCATCCGCTGCGATTTCCGTCGTTGTGATGCTGTTAACTTCTGGTGCTGCATTCCCTTGCGAGTCACCTTCTTTCACGACTACGCCAGTTTGCTCATCATGAAGCACGCCATCTTTATCAACTACGTACGCAATGTCTGCTTCGCCCGTGAAGCCTGGTGCTGGTGTGAACGTCCAAGTGCCATCGCCATTATCGACAATCTCACCTTGGCTGCGGTCGGCAAGATGAACCAGTTTCACTTCATCATCGCTGTCTGCATCCACATTCTCAGCCAAACCAATTAGGTCGTCCGCCGTTAGGATGATGGAATCACCCGCCACAGTTTCGAAATCACCTGAATCGATACCATCATCAAACGCTTCCGGCTCATCTCCGTAATCAACCGTTGTTGCGCTTACGGTTACGAAGAACTCACCATGGAAGTCTTCAGGCGGCGTCATTTGAATGTTTGAGATATCCCAGTCGAACAGGTCGATGTATTGACCCGGCTCGGTGATCATCACGGTATTCACACCATCTGTTACCTCGAATCCAACAGGGAAACCTGTCATCACCAAGTTACTTAGTGTTTCTGAATCATCGACTAGGCCAACGTTCAGTCCCAAGTGACCCGTTTCATCTTCGCCGAAGACTAATGGACCGTCATGGTCAGTTGAAATAACCGCGCCATCTGCGACAGGACGTACGTACACAGGAACATCGAGAACCGTTTCGAACTCACCGTCACTCACGACAACTTGTAGGTCAGAAACACCCGCAAAGTCGCCTGTTGGTGTGAATGTCCAAGTACCATCACCGTTGTCTGTAACTTCTCCGCCATCTTCACCGTCTGCGGTGATAATGCGAGAAACAACAAGGTCTGCGGTATCAATGTCACCGAACAAGTTCATCAAGTCCCCAGCATCGAAGGTGAACGCGCCATCTTCGTCTGTGGTCATCATTGCGTTGCCGACATTGAATGGTGCGTCGTTAACCGGAATGACATCCACATTCAGCGAGCCATCAACCACTTCTTCACCGTCAGTAGCTTGATAACCGAGTTCTACTAAGCCATTAAAGTCTTGAGTAGTCACTAAGTGATACATGCCGTCTGGTTGCTGAGTTAAGGTCGCATTCGCTGGTGCTCGTACTGTGATGCTCTCAATGCTGATCTCGTCGCCATCAAGGTCTGTCACTTGACCCGCGATGTAAGCAGGGTCAATCACCATGACCACATCTTCTTCGCCTTGCATCTCAATCATTGGTGCTTCAGGTGCATCATTCACTGGCGTGACATCGATGTTGCCGTCGACTGAAATTGTCTCTTGGCCATCGCTAACGTTAAACGTCATTGGCACATCGCCATTGAAGTTTTCGTTTGGTGTAAATGACCAAGTACCATCTTCGTTATCTAGCAACTCACCCAAGCTAGGGTCGATTTGTAGACCAGAAGCCGACAGCTCGTCTGCGGTGTTATCGATGTCGGTAGCTTGAGCTAACAACATGTCTTGTGTGATAAGAATGGTGCTGTCTTCGGCTGTGGTTAGTTTCACATCCTCCGACTCAGGTCCATCGTTCACGGCCAGAACTTCGATGCCTGCCGTTGTTGTAGCAGTCGCACCGTCATCATCGGTCACGACCACATCTAGGCTGATATCACCATTAAAGTTCTCGTTTGGCGTGAAGGTCACAGACCCGTTATCGTTTTGAACCAAGGTGCCGTCAGAGCCTGTGTAAGTCACACTTTCAAGCGACACTTCACCATCAACGTCAGAGCTATTAGCAATTAACTGCTCAGGGCTGATTGTAATGGTGCCATCTTCGTTCATTTGGTAAGACGTAGAACCCGCTACCGGCGCATCGTTAACATCCGTTACCGTCACACCAATATTAGCATCGACTGTCTCAGTGCCATCAGTCACTGTGAAGCCAAGGTTGACATCGCCATTGAAGTTCTCGTTCGGAGCAAAGCTATAAGTGCCGTCACCGTTGTCAGTGAACACACCCTCTGCGCCCGTGTAAGACACATCCGTGATAGAAAGGTCATCACCATCAATATCCGCAGCACCTGCTAATAGGTCAGCGTCAGTGAAGGTTAGCGTTCCATCTTCCTCAACAGTAAAGTTTTGGTCTTCTGCTGTTGGTAGGTCATTGACTGGATTAACGGTTAGGTCGACGCCAGCTTGAACAGTTTCAAGGCCATCTGACACATCGAAGCTCAAATCAATGTCACCGTTGAAATCAGCATCCGGCATGATAGTAAATGAACCATCTTCGTTCGCTGTTACAGTCGCATTGTCACCTGCAGATAGATTGCTTGCGGTTAGTGCATCACCATCAACATCCGATGCGTTAGCCAGCAACTGCTCTTGAGATAGCGTAATTGAACCATCTTCATCAACCGAGTAAGCCAGGTTTCCAGCCACTGGTGCGTCGTTAACTGCAATAACTTCAATACCAGCGGTGGTTTGAGCGGTAGCACCGTCGTCATCAATAACCGTCACATCAAGGTTGATGTCGCCGTTAAAGTTTTCGTTTGGTGCGAACGTTACCGAACCATCTTCATTTTGAACCAAGATACCGTCTGTACCTGAGTAGCTCACGCTATCAAGAGACACTTCCCCGTCCACATCGGAGCTATTAGCAATCAACTGCTCAGGGCTCAATGTGATGGTGCCATCTTCGTTCATTTGGTAAGACGTTGCGCCTGCCACAGGTGCATCGTTAACGTCTGTTACCGTTACGTCGATGTTTGCATCGACTGTCTCAGTGCCGTCAGATACTGAGAAGTCTAGACTTACGTCACCATTGAAGTTCTCGTTCGGTGCAAAGGTGTAAGTGCCATCGCCATTGTCGGTGAACACACCCTCTGCGCCAGTGTAAGACACGTCGGCAACTGAAAGCTCATCACCATCAATATCAGAAGCACCCGCTAGCAGTTGCTCGTCTGTAAAGGTAAGTGAACCGTCTTCTTCAATGGTGTAAGCGACATCTTCTACAACTGCGATGTCATTCACTGGATTCACAGTAAGGTCGGCCGTTGCGACAACCGTTTCAGTACCATCAGAAAGGTCGAAGCTTAGGTCAATATCGCCATTAAAGTCGGCATCTGGGGTAATGGTAAATGAACCATCATCGTTTGCCGTAACTGTAGCGTTATCACCCGCGGTTAGGTTGGCAGCGCTAAGATCATCGCCGTCCACATCCGATGCTTGAGCAAGCAGTTGCTCTTGGCTTAGCGTGATTGAACCATCTTCATCCACAGAGTAAGCCAAGTCACCCGATACTGGTGCGTCGTTGACTGCGATAACATCTATTCCCGCAGTCGTTTGAGCGGTTGCACCGTCTTCATCTGCAACGGTGACATCTAGGCTGACATTGCCGTTGAAGTTTTCATTTGGTGCGAAGCTGTAAGTACCATCGCCATTGTCAGTGAAGATACCGTCTGCACCTGAGTAGGAAACGTCGCTAACGGATACATCACCTTCAATATCTGAGCTGTTCGCAAGAAGCTGCGCTTCAGAGATGGTAATCACGTTATCTTCGTCAACGCTGTAGGTCGTTGAACCTGCAACTGGCAAGTCATTAACGGCAATGACGTCGATACCTGCGGTTGTTTCAGCGGTTGCGCCATCTTCATCCATAACAGAGACATCAAGACTGATGTCACCGTTAAAGTTTTCGTTTGGAGCAAAGGTGTAAGTACCATCACCATTATCAGTGAATACACCATCAGTGCCGCTGTAGCTTACATCGCTGACAAACACTTCCCCTTCAACGTCCGAGCTGTTCGCCAGAAGTTGTGCATCGCTTAGGGTAATACTGCCGTCTTCTTCAACGCTGTAAGAGGTTGTGCCTGTAACCGGTACGTCGTTGATTGGAACCACTTGAACATCAATATTCGCCGATACAACATCTGTACCATCACTCACATCGTAAGTTAGGTCGACATTACCATTGAAGTTCTCGTTTGGAGCAAAGGTATAAGTACCGTCGCCGTTATCCGTGAACACACCGTCTGTACCTTCGTAGTTAACCGACTCGACAGAAAGATCATCGCCGTCAATATCCGTTGCACCAGCCAATAGCTGTTCATCGGTAAAGGTCAGCGAACCATCTTCATTAATGGTGTAGTCGTGGTCGTAAATAACCGAAAGGTCGTTAACTGCTGTTACAGTAACGTCTAGTTCCGCAGGCGTAACCCCGCCGTTACCATCGTCCACGTTGTAACTAATCGAGAATTCACCATTGAAGTTCTCTTCCGGTGTAATGGTGTAAGTACCATCACCATTGTCAGTGATAAGAGCGTTCTCAATTGAAACATCTCCAACACTTGGTTCGTTACCACCCGTTTCACCAGAATCATCACCTTCCTCGCCGGTTAGCAATTCAGAGATATCAATGCCGTTTTCATTCGCAAGCGCTTCTTCTGCCGTTGGTAAATCAAACGCATTCTCGCTGCCTACATCTTGGCTTGGAACAATAACGCCATTCACGATATCAAATACATGCCAATGGTCACCTGATGGGTTATCAGATAAATCTGGGCTGAAGGTTTCAACCAATGTATCGCCTACAAACACCTGAACTTGTACATCTTCAACACCATCTACATCCCAACTTCTGCTGGTGTAGTTGTGTACTGAATAGTGCATGTCCGCATCTTGGTAGTTTGGAATGGTGATGGTTTCAGGGCCGCCACCATTTGTGTCATCTACATCTTGTTGAACAACGTTACCTTCACCAAGATCATGGCTCATGTCGCGATAGTAAATATGGTCTAGCTCATTGCCATTCTCTGTATCGTAGAGCCATAGGTGGTTGTCCATATCACGTGGACTGTCGCCCCATGTGACCACGATACGCATATCTGTTTCTTCAAGTACTTCCGATATTGCGGTTACGCCGCCATTCACATCTTCGCCCGCAGGGACTAGGAAGCTACTGGTAATTGAACCTTCTTGTTCAATGGTTACCGTGCCTTGGTCAACGACTGAACCTGTAACAGAGTAATTACCTGAATCATCCGTTACTGTGGTGTAGCTATTGCCAGCGCTGTCGGTCAGGGTGACTTCTGCACCAGACACTGGATTACTGGTTTCAGCGTCCAACACTGTACCGGTTACGGTTGTTTCATCGCCCTGTTCTCCAATAATTGCGGTCATGTCATCGTCTTCGATGTCAGTCGCGAATTGTAGGAGCTCTTCTTGAGTAATGGTGTATGAACCATCTTCTTCAATGGTTATCGCCACATCAGCAGAAACAATCGGTGCGTCGTTCACTGGGTCAACGGTTAAGCCTAAGTTAGCGGCAATTGGAGTGTCGCCATCGCTGATGCTGTAGGCAACATCGATGTAGCCATTGAAGTTTTCGCTTGGAGTGATTGAGAACGTGCCATCGCCATTGTCGACAATCGTTGCATCGTCACCCACTAAGGTTAAGTCGGAAGCGACAAGGTCGTCGCCCTCAATATCAGCGGCATTCGCAAGTAGCTGCTCCTGCGTGATAGTGATGACATGATCTTCATCAACGTTCGCGTAAACATCAGATGTCGTTGGCAAGTCATTGACTGGGTTTACCGTCAGATCGGCGTTCGCCACAATTGACTCAGTGCCGTCTGAAATATCAAAGCTTAGGTCGATATCGCCATTGAAGTTAGCATCTGGCGTTACCGTAAAGGTGCCATCGCCATTATCAACAACAGTTGCATTATCGCCTGCGCTTAGGTTGCTTGCGGTCAGGTCATCGCCATCCACATCAGATGCTTGAGATAGCAACTGCTCTTGAGTCAGAGTAATCGAACCATCTTCATCAATGCTGTATGCCAAGTCACCCGATACTGGTGGATCATTAATTGGAAGAACATCAATACTTGCGCTGGTGGCTACTGTCGCACCGTCTTCATCTGTCACCACTACATCGAGGCTAACATCGCCATCGAAGTTTGCGTTCGGTGCAAAGCTGAATGTGCCGTTGCCGTTGTCAGTAAAGATACCGTCAGCGCCTGTGTAAGTAACACTATCAATCGCCACTTCACCTTCAATATCAGAAGAGTTCGCCAACAGTTGCTCTGCACTGATGGTGATAACTTCATCTTCGTTGACTGAGTAACTGGTTGAGCCTGCGATTGGCGGATCGTTCACCTCAAGTACAGTGATTCCCGCGGTAGTCGCTTCTGTTGCCCCTTCTTCATCGGTAACAACAACCGCTAAACTCACATCTCCATTGAAGTTCTCGTTTGGAGAGAAGGTGTAAGTGCCGTCACCGTTGTCTTCGAACACACCATCACTGCCAGTGTAAGTCACGCTATCAATCGCAACCTCACCTTCAATATCTGAAGAGTTGGCTAATAGCTGTTCGTTACTGATCGTGATTGAGTTGTCTTCATGCACAGTGTAAGACGTGCTACCCGCCACTGGTGGATCGTTCTCAGGCGTCACGCTCACATCAATGTTGGCTTGAACCGTATCCGTGCCATCTGACACATCAAAGCTGAAGTTCACATCACCATTGAAGTTCTCGTTTGGCGCAAAGCTGTAGCTTCCGTCACCATTGTCAGTAAGCACACCATCAGCACCAGTGTATGTCACACCTTCGACTGTTAGGTCGTCACCTTCAACATCCGTTGCACCCGTTAACAGGTCTGCGTCAGTGAAGTTAAGAACCCCATCTTCACCAATAGTGAATGCTTGATCTTGTGGCTCTGGCGCATCATTGACAGGTGTTACCGTCAAGTCTAGGCCAGCCGCGACCATGTCCTCTCCATCGGTGACATCGTAACTAAATTCGATATTACCGTTGAAGTTTTCACTCGGTGTAATGGTGAAACTGCCATCGTCGTTCATTTGAACGGTCGCATTTTCATCATTGGTGGTTAGGTTGATTGCTGATAGGTCATCACCATCAATGTCGACAGCGTGCTCTAGCAACTGCTCTTGAGTTAGCGTGATGCTGTTATCTTCGGCTGTAACGGCACTAATATCACCGTCAACTTCTGGAGCATCGTTCGCAGGTGAGATGTGAATCGTCACGTCTTGCGTAGCTGTTGCGGTTGTACCGGTATCAACATCTGTTGATGTTGCATTCACAGTTAGAACCACATCACCATTGAAGTCACCTGAAGGGATAAACTCTAGCCCTTCTAGCTCGCCTGGTTGCAATGACCAAGTGCCATCACCGTTATCGGTACCTGCAGAAAGCGAGCTGCCTTCTGGCACGTCTTCAATCAAGATAGCAAGGTTTTCTGAGCCATCGGTATCTGTTAGAGCTGCATCAATATCAAGTGGTACAGGTGTGTCTTCAGTACCAATGATTTGGTAATCCGCGTCAGACACTGTGATTTCGATGTTGTCGATACCAAACGCCTCGTCACTCACACCTTGGTTCAAGGTTGAACCGAAGCCTAACTCAAGTTGGCCGTCTTCAACGGGTACCGTTAGGTTGATTTGATGTGCTTGGTCGTTCCAACCACTGAAGCCTTCACCTTGCGACACGCCGTGAACAACTTCACCGACTTCATTGCCCGCTGAATCGTACAACGTTGTAGTGCCATCTTGAGTTTGGAACGCCGAGTTATCTAACGAAGTAAGCTCTTCGCCGCCGACAAAGATTTGGAATGACTCACCATCCCAAGAATCAATTTCGTAGAAACTGAACGAGATATTAACTTCGCTCACATCACTTGGAATGTCGTAAGTTTTGCTGACAGCTTCATCGCCACCAGTTCCACCAATACGACCTAGCATGTCACCTGATTCGAAGCCTTGTGAGCTTTCAGTACCGGTATTCCAGCCGTTTGAGCCAGACTCGAAGTTGTCTGAAGCAATCACTAGGTCAGAAGCAATCGACAGCTCTGGCATATCAACCACAGATTGAACATCAATCGTCGCTTCTGCTGGTACTGTCGCTGTACCGTCATTCACGTCGAACGTCACGTTCACATTGCCGTCGAAGTTTTCATTCGGTGCGAATGTGTAAGTACCGTCGCCGTTATCAACCAAAGTACCGCTATCTGAAGCCACATTTTCAACCGATAGGTTATCGCCATCAATGTCGCCCGCATTTTGCAGCAGTTGCTCTTCTGTAAAGGTAAAGCTGGTGTCTTCTTGAGTCACAAACTGTGGCTCACCGACTGTTGGCAAGTCATTGACAGGGTTAACGGTAAGATCAGCCGTTGCTTGAAGCGTCGCATCGCCATCGGTAATGTCGAAGTTCAAATCAATGTCGCCATTGAAGTTAGCATCTGGCGTGATAGTGAAACTACCATCATCGTTTGCTGTAACTGTCGCATCACCACCAACGGTTAGGTTAGCCGCTGTTAAGTCATCGCCATCAACATCACTCGCTTGAGCAAGTAATTGCTCTTGGCTCAAGGTAATTGAGCCATCTTCGTCCACGCTGTACGCCAAGTCGCCCGATACCGGAGCATCGTTAACAGGCAGAACATCAATGCTTGCGTTGGTCGCTACGGTTGCGCCTTCTTCATCAGTAACGACAACATCAAGGCTTACGTCGCCATCGAAGTTAGCGTTAGGTGCGAAGCTGAATGTTCCGTCACCATTGTCGGTAAAGATACCGTCTGAACCTGTGTAGTTAACGCTATCAATCGCCACTTCACCTTCGATATCAGAAGCGTTTGCCAACAGTTGCTCTGAACTGATGGTGATAACTTCGTCCTCGTTGACTGAGTAGCTGGTTGAGCCTGCGATTGGTGGATCGTTCACCTCAAGTACAGTAATACCCGCGGTGGTCGCTTCAGTTGCGCCCTCTTCATCAGTTACGACAACATCAAGGCTAACTTCGCCGTTGAAGTTTTCGTTTGGTGAGAAGGTGTAAGTACCGTCACCGTTGTCTTCAAAGACACCGTCAGCGCCAGTGTAAGTCACGCTATCGACTGCCACATCACCTTCAATGTCAGAAGAGTTAGCAAGTAACTGTTCGTCGCTGATGGTAATTGAGTTGTCTTCATGAACGGTGTAAGACGTGCTACCTGCAACCGGTGGATCGTTCTCTGGTGTCACGCTGACATCAATGTTGGCTTGAACCGTATCCGTGCCATCTGACACATCAAAACTGAAGTTCACATCACCATTGAAGTTCTCGTTTGGCGCAAAGCTGTAGCTTCCGTCGCCATTGTCAGTAAGAACACCGTCGGCACCTGTGTAAGTCACGCCTTCAACCGATAGGTCATCCCCATCGATATCGGTAGCACCTGTTAGCAAGTCTTCATCTGTGAAGTTCAAGATGCCGTCTTCGCCAATGCTGAACGTTTGATCTTGTGGTTGTGGAAGGTCATTGACTGGGTTAACGGTTAGGTCAGCCGTCGCAACGAGCGTGTCTGTACCGTCGCTAATGTCGAACGTTAGGTCAATGTCACCATTGAAGTTCGCATCTGGCGTAATGGTAAAGCTGCCGTCATCGTTAGCAACAACCGTCGCGTCTCCATCAACAATCAAGTTAGAAGCAGTAAGGTCGTCTCCGTCTACATCGCTTGCTTGAGAAAGAAGCTGCTCTTGGCTCAAGGTAATCGAACCGTCTTCCTCAACACTGTATGCCAGGTCGCCTGATACTGGCACGTCGTTGATTGGTAATACATCAACCGTAATAAACGTATCAACTTGAGCGCCGTCTTCATCTTGAATGGTCACATCCAACTGCACTTGGCCGTTGAAGTTTTCATTCGGAGCGAAGCTACATGTACCGTCACCATTGATTGAGAAGATACCGTCTGGGCCATCGTAGTTGATCTCAACAAGCTCAACATCACCTTCAATATCAGAAGCGTTCAGCAGAACTTGAGACTCATTGAAAGTCAGTACTGAATCTTCATCGATGGTGTATGACGTTGGGCCAGCAACTGGCGGATCGTTCACCTCAAGGACAGTAATACCCGCAGTTGTTGCTTCGGTCGCGCCATCTTCATCCGTCACGACAACATCTAGGCTAACTTCGCCATTAAAGTTCTCGTTTGGCGAGAAGGTGTATGTACCGTCACCGTTGATTTCCAGAACACCGTCGCTACCACTGTAAGTCACGTTATCAATTGCGACTTCGCCTTCGATATCCGAAGAGTTCGCTAGCAGTTGTTCGTTACTGATTGTAATAGAGTTGTCTTCATGAACCGTGTAAGACGTACTACCCGCAACCGGAGGATCATTCTCTGGCGTCACGCTCACATCAATGTTAGCGGTTACCGTATCGGTTCCATCTGATACATTGAACGAGAAGTTGACGTCGCCATTGAAGTTTTCGTTTGGCGCGAAGCTGTATGTGCCATCGCCATTGTCGGTTAGGACACCATCTGCGCCAGTGTAAGTTACACCTTCAACACTTAGGTCGTCCCCTTCAATGTCCGTCGCACCTGTTAATAGGTCTTGGTCATTGAAGGTTAACACGCCATCTTCGCCGACTGTGAATGCCTGGTCTTGTGCTTCTGGACCATCGTTCACTGGTGAAACTGTTAGCTCTAGGTTGGTAGAGACAACATCATCACCATCAGACACATCAAACGTAAAGCTAACATCGCCATTGAAATCAGCATCTGGCGTTAATGTGTACGTACCATCACCGTTATCGGTAATCGTAACGCTCTCATCATCGGTCGCTAAATTCAGAGCCGTCAGATGGTCGCCATCGAGATCTCGAGCATTAGCTAACAAGTCTTCTTGCGTAATGGTGATAGAACCATCTTCTTCTACTGTTGCTGCAACAGGCAGCGCTTCAGGTGCGTGCTCAATGTGCGCGCCTGTCGCGTTAATGTAGATGGTTTGAGAGACCGTTTCAGAATCATCATTCGATAGCTCTGTTGCGGTTGCCGTTACATGAACTTCAAACTGTTCGTTGAAGTCTTCTGGTAACTGGATTTGTAGTGAATTTTCGATAGCCGTTGTCGGTAAGTTCACCGTACCATCAGGGCCAACCGTTACTTCACCGCTGTAGATTTGGCTGTTCACTTCACCCACATCGATTGTGAAGTTGAAATCTGTGTAGTCAGCATCACCGCCGCCATACAAATCTTCAAAGCCGTAAACCAGCTCGCCGTCTTCATTAACCGTCGTGCGAGTATGTTCGATACCATCTTGGTTTAGCTGAGAGCTTGAACCACCATGGAAGATCGCGTCACCATTCTGGCCTTGAATCACTGTCTCGGTTCCATCAGCAGCCACAAAGACAAGTTGAGGATCAACCGTATCCATGTTCGCAGGCGAACCATCCTCAGCACGGAACTCGTACTGACCGTCTTGCATCGCATCAAAGTCGTTGTGCTGATGTCCGTTTGGAATTAAGAACAGGTTAAAGCTTTCGCCTTCCTCGACTTGGAAGCTGAATTGATCTTGCCCTGGAACAAGGTCGCCGCCACCACCAACTTGTGATGCGTTTTCGTAAACAACTTCAACACCTGTGATGTTGCCGTCTTCGTCTACTTTGTAGTAACCCGCAGCGTTTTGGTAGCCAGCCGTCTCACCTTCAAACGTTACTGTGATTTCAGTGTCGTTGTAACTGGTGATACCGTTCTCTTGGTCATTCAGAACGCCTTCGTTATCGTATTGAATAACCGAACCTTCTGGCACACCATCTACTATAACAGTGAGTGTTTCAGACAAGTCTTGGTCGACAAGTGCCGCCGCAATGTTCAGTTCAACAATGCCGCCTGGCTCAACCAAAATAGCTTGGTCATCAACGTTAACGCCGTCGCCATCGGTTATCACAAGATCCGGCGCATCCGCGACTGCTTCAATATGAACGTTAAGGTCTTGTTCAACCTCATCCGTACCGTCTGTTACCGTAAAGCTGAACTGCAGATCACCACTGAAGTGCTCTTCAGGAACGAAGCTGAACGTGCCGTCACCATTGTCGGTGACTGTGCCTTCATCGCCAGAGTAATTGATGCTAGTAACGCTTAGGTCGTCGCCATCAATATCAATCGCACCACTCAACAGATCTTCTTGAGTGAACAGGATGCTGCCATCCTCTTCGATGTGGTACATGCCTGGGGCAACAATTGGAATGTCATTCACCGGATTCACGGTCAATGTCATATCATTAGACGTGCTCAGCTCACCATCGCTCACCTCATAAGTGAATGCAATATCACCGTTGAAGTTTTCAGAAGGTGTCACTGTGTACGTGCCATCACCATTGTCTACAATGCTGGCGTTCGGATCATTGGTTTCAAGCGAAGAAGCAAATAGCTCATCGCCATCTTGGTCGCTCGCGTTCTCCAACAGCATTTCTTGTGTAACGAGGATTGAACCATCTTCGTCGACATCTGCCACCATCGGTGTCGCTTCTGGCGCATCGTTGACGAACTCAACTTTTAGGTCGATGTTTGCGGCAACCACATCAGTGCCATCGCTCACATCAAACGCTAAGTCAACATTACCGAAGAAGCCTTGCTCTGGTGTTAATGTGTATGTTCCGTCACCATTGTCTGTGACTTCTACCGTGTCGCTTGCGCTCGTTACATTCACAACTGACAGTTCATCACCTTCAACGTCTGTCGCTTGTGCCAGTAATTCAGCTTCGGTAATAGTAATCGCTTGACCATCTTCCGTAGCGAAAGACATGTCAGGCACGTCTGGGGCATCATTGATTGGATTTACGGTTAGGTTGAGGTCAGCGGCAACAGTTTCGATTGCGTCAGTGACATCGTAAGTAAATTCAATCTCACCAAAGAAATCTGCACTTGGTGTAATCGTGAAGCTACCGTCTGGGTTTTCTACAACAACAGCATTTGGATCGTTGGTCGCAAAGTTAACCGCTTCAAGGTTATCGCCATCTACATCGGTTGCATTCGCTAACAGATCCTCTTGAGTAATAGTGATTGAACCATCTTCATCAACAGTGGCTTCAATTGGACCACTCACCTCAGGGCCTTCATTGACAATTTCAACGTCAATTCTTGCAGTGCTTGGTGCACTTGCTTGGCCATCACTGATATCGAAAGTCAGATTCACTTCACCGTAGAAGTCTTCTGCAGGTTCGAAGGTAAAGGTATTATCACCGTTATCCGTTAACGTACCTTGCGTTTGGTCTGCAAGTAATAGGTTTTCGACATGAAGAATGTCGCCATCAACATCGGTCGCACCAGACAATAGGTCTTTCGCTTCGATGATCATGGAGCCGTTTTCAAGCATTTGGGTGTGCAATGGTTCACCCGGAACCGGCACATCATTGACTGGTACGACCGTTAGGTCTAGATGCGTTGCAACTTCATCAGTTCCATCAAACACCTTGTAGTCGATGTCGATTTCACCATTGAAGTTTTCATTCGGCATGAAGGTAAACGTACCATCGCCGTTATCAACTAGCTCACCGTTATCACCACCGTAAGTGATGTCAGAAATAGACAGCGTATCGCCTTCCACATCTGTGGTGTTCGCTAGCAAGTCATCTGCACTGAACGTGATACCTTCATCTTCATCTGTCGATAGAACAATCGGGCCAGAAACGATTGGCGCATCATTTACTGATTCGAAATTGATATTGATGATATTGCTGTCTGTCAGCTCACCATCGGTAACTTGGTAACCAAGTTCGATTTCACCATGGAAGTTTTCATCCGGTGTTACCGTCCAAGTGCCATCACCATTATCGGTGAGTGTTGCATGCTCTGAGTTTTCACCCACTAGCTCTAGATTTTCAATATCAAGGTCGTCGCCATCAATATCAGATGCTTGCGCCAGTAGTTGCTCTTCGGTAATCACAACCGAAGCAAACTGGGCAGAACCATCGGTATCGACAGTAATATTCGGAAGATCAGCCGTTAACTCGATTTCGTTGTCACCCGCATGGATATTCAACTCAACCGTTTCAGTAATCTCTGAGCCATCTACACCAATCGATGTAAACACCGCTTCATCATGACAAGTTTGTGACACTGTCATGTTTTGAACGACGTAAGTACCATTACCTTGCACGGTACCAAGCTCAAAGTAGGACACTGGTTGATCAACCGTTAGCGTGTAATCTGTCTCGAAAGTACCACGGTCTTCTTTGTGGTAAGTCATCGAGTCAATTAGGTCGCCATCCTCATTGAACGCTTTGATTTCTACTTCTGTAAAGTGACGAGACTCTTCCATGAACCAGCCACCCAAACCATCTAGGTGGAAACTGATTTCATTGATGTCTTGACCTTCAACTGAAACCGTCAGTTTCTCATCACCACTTAAGCCTTGGCGGTCAGTATCACCGATACCATGACCAATGTGGGTGTTGCCATTCCAGGCACCAAGAGGGTCATCGTTACTTTGAACAGTTACCGTTAAGTCACCATCTGAGAACTCACGCGTATAAGGGTCAACTTCTGTACCCCAATCATCCACACTCGCGTTATCGTCAAACGTACCGATTTGTGTGGTGTGTGTACCTTCAGCAAGAGCATCTTCACTTGGAACAAAGCGCACTTCGGTATCTGCAGGAACTTCTTGTCCTACTTCCAGTACCACCCATTCGTCATTCACATTTGCTTCAATGATGCCGTTTTCTGGCGCTTGGTCTAAACGTAGTGCTGGTTCTTCACGAAGTGTCACACCAACTGTTTGGTCTTCTTGCGCTTGGATGAAGATTTCATCGCCCGCTTCTGGCGCATCGTTGACAGGGTTAACCGTCAAGTCGAGTGTCGTCAGAACTTCATTCTCACCATCACTGATGCTGTATGTGAAGTCCAACTCGCCATTGAAGTTTTCTGTGTGCGTAATAGTGAATGAACCATCGTCATTAGTAACAATTGTCGCATCTGGATCGTTGGTTTGTAGGTTAGATGCCGTTAACTCATCACCTTCAACATCGGTCGCATTAGCGAGTAACTGCTCTTGAGTAATGGTGATTGAATTATCTTCATCGACTTCAGCCTGAATGCCCGAAGTTTCAGGTCCGTCATTCACAGCGATAACATCGATGCCAGCGGTTGTGGTTGCGGTTGCACCGTCTTCGTCAACGACAACAACGTCTAGTGAAATATCACCATCGAAGTTTTCATTTGGCGTAAAGGTGTAAGTACCATTGCCATTATCAACAAAAGAGCCGTCATCACCGGAGTACGATACTCCAGACAGTGAAACATCACCTTCTACATCGGAAGAGTTTGCCAATAATTGCTCATCACTGATCGTGATTTGGCCATCTTCTTGAACTGTGTACGATGTTGAGCCCGCTACTGGTGGGTCATTCTCAGGCGTTACGCTGACATCAATAACAGCTGATGTTGAATCAGTACCGTCAGAGACATCGAATGAGAATTGAACATCACCATTGAAGTTCTCGTTTGGAGCAAAGCTATATGTGCCGTCGCCATTATCGCTAAGAACACCATCTGCACCAGTGTAGAGCACGTTTTCAATCGACAGTTCATCACCATCAATATCCGACGCACCTGCAAGCAGGTCAGCATCGGTGAAGAGTAACGTACCGTCTTCTTCAATCGTGAACTGTTGATCTTGCGCTTGTGGCAAGTCATTAACCGGATTCACGGTAATGTCTAGGCCAACTTGAACTGAACCACCATCGTTATCGATGATATCGAAGTTCAGATCTAGGTCACCGTTGTAATCTGCGTTCGGTGTGATGGTGTAGCTGCCATCATCATTGTGTTGGATGGTCGCATTTTCATCAGTAGATAGATTGATAGCTTCTAAGTTATCGCTATCGATATCACCTGCTCTTGCTAGCAATTGCTCTTGGCTTAGCGTGATGGAGCTATCTTCATTGATGGTGTAAGCCAAATCGCCCGATACTGGCGCATCATTGATTGGCAATACATCAACGTTAATGTGTGTTTCAACCGTTGCGCCATCTTCATCTTGAATGGTCACACCCAGTTGAACCTGACCATTGAAGTTTTCGTTGGGTGCAAAGCTGCATGTACCATCACCATTTACAGTGAAGATACCGTCAGAGCCATCGTAGTTAATGCCAACAAGTTCTACATCGCCTTCGATATCCGAAGCATTCACAAGAATCTGAGATTCACTGAACGTCAGAACCGAATCTTCGTCAATGGTGTATGACGTTGGACCCGCAACTGGTGGATCGTTCACTTCAAGAACGGTAATACCTGCTGTGGTTTCATCAATTGCACCTTCTTCATCTGCAACAATCACATCAAGGCTGATATCACCGCTGAAGTTTTCATTAGGAAGGAAGGTATAGCTGCCATCGCCGTTATCTTGGAACACACCATCAGTGCCACTGTAAGTCACAGTATCAACCGACACCGCACCTTCAATATCCGAAGAGTTAGCTAGCAACTGTTCATCAGAAATTGTGATGGCATTGTCTTCATTGACCATGTATGAGGTTGAACCCGCAACTGGCGGATCGTTCTCAGGAGTCACACTCACATCAATGTTAGCGCTGACTGTTTCTGTGCCATCAGACACATCGAAACTGAAGTTCACATCGCCATTGAAGTTCTCGTTTGGCGCAAAGGTATAAGTACCATCACCGTGGTCGGTCAGTACGCCATCACCACCTGTATAGCTAATACCTTCAACGGTTAAGTCGTCGCCATCAATATCGGTGGCACCGGTAAGTAAGTCGGCGTCTGTAAATTGAAGCGTACCGTCTTCTGCGATACTGAATTGTTGGTCTTGAGGAACCGGCAAGTCATTAACTGGGTTAACAGTAAGATCGGCGGTTGCTTGAACCGTGTCAGTACCGTCAGTGATGTTGAATTGAATATCAATGTCACCATTGAAGTTCGCATCTGGTGTGATGGTGAAACTGCCGTCATCGTTAGCTACAACCGTCGCATCACCACCAACTGTTAAGTCACTTGCGGTTAGATCTTCGCCTTCTACATCGGACGCTTGAGACAACAGCTGATCTTGGCTCAGTGTGATTGAACCATCTTCGTTAACGTTGTAAGCCAAATCACCAGACACTGGCGCATCATTGATTGGTAATACGTCAACATTGATGACGGTTTCCACTTCTGCACCATCTTCATCACGAATGGTGACATCAAGCTGAACTTGGCCATTAAAGTTCTCATTTGGAGCGAAGCTGCAAGTGCCGTCACCATTTACTGAGAAGATACCCTCAGGGCCATCGTAGCTAATACCAACAAGCTCAACATCCCCTTCTACATCTGAGGCGTTAAGCAACACTTGAGACTCACTGAAGGTAAGTACTGAGTCTTCATCAATGGTGTAAGACGTAGGGCCTGCAACCGGCGGATCGTTCACTTCAAGAACATTGATGCCCGCGGTCGTTGAGTCGGTCGCACCATCTTCATCAGCAACAACCACATCCAGTGCAATTTCACCGCTGAAGTTCTCATTTGGCGAGAAGGTGTAAGTGCCGTTACCATTGATTTCGAGGACACCGTCGCTACCAGAGTAAGTCACGCTGTCTATCGATACATCACCTTCAATATCTGAAGATGTTGCCAATAGTTGTGCATCAGAAATGGTAATCGAATTATCTTCATTCACCGTGTAGGACGTTGAGCCCGCAACAGGCGGATCGTTCTCAGGAGTCACGCTAACATCAATGTTTGCAGACACGGTATCGGTACCGTCTGACACATCGAAGCTAAAGCTCACATCACCATTGAAGTTTTCGTTTGGAGCAAAGCTATATGATCCCTCACCCAAGTCAGTCAGTACGCCATCAGTGCCTTCATAAGTGATGCCCTCAACCGTCAGGTTATCACCTTCAACGTCTGTCGCGCCTGTAAGCAGATCCGCGTCTGTGAACTGTAAAGTACCGTCTTCTGCAATACTGAACTGTTGGTCTTGAGGGACTGGTAAATCATTTACAGGATTAACTGTAAGGTCAGCCGAAGCTTGAACCGTATTGGTGCCATCAGAGATATCGAAGCTGATATCGATGTCACCATTGAAGTTCTCATCTGGCGTGATGGTGAAGCTGCCGTCGTCGTTAGCTACAACCGTCGCATCACCGTCGACCGTTAGGCTGCTGGCCGTCAAGTCATCGCCTTCCACATCTGATGCTTGAGAAA